>NZ_JAVYJH010000050.1:0-18403 GCF_032621685.1 Pseudomonas sp. zfem002
GCTCAGGCCTTGATCAACAATCATCTTGCAGACCTGGAGTTTGAACTCGGTGGTGAATCTTCTGTACTTCTTGGTCATCGGGGGTACTCCTCAGTAGGGGGATTCTCCCTAATTGAGGTGTCCGGAGCCATTAGACCAGCACAGACAGCCTCCCCGCGATACATCGCCGAAAAACAAAGGCTGACAACCCAAATCCCACAGGCCATGGCACGTTGCAACAAATGTGGGAGCGGATTCATCCGCGATGCGCCGTGCGGACGGCGCTCGATCTTGAGAGCGCTGGAAAAGCATCGACATGCACAAGCGATGCGCCGCGCGGGCGGCGCTCGATCTGGAGGGCGCTGCAAGGCTCGAGACAAGCACCTCCCCCCACGAGACTCCCCCGAACGCCCCACACCCCGTACACTGTCCGGCCGTGCACTGCATTCACCGAGAACTCCATGATCAACCCAGACATCACCTACATCCCCGACCCGGACCCGGAGTCGATCTCCTCCGACGTCACCGGCTTCAACGGCATCCTGATGTCCACCCAGATCCCCACCCGCGCCGACGGCAGCCTGGAACTGGGCGATATCACCGCGCAGAGCGAATGCACCCTGCAGGCGCTGAAAGTCGCCCTGGAAAAGGCCGGCAGCACCATGGACCGGGTCCTGCACCTGACCATCTACCTGACCGACATGGCCGACCGCCCGGCCTTCAACGAGGTCTACCAGCGCTTCTTCAGCCAGCCATGGCCGGTGCGCGCCGCGGTCGGCGTGGCGGAACTGGCGGTCGAAGGCATGAAGGTCGAAGTCACCGCCATGGCCGCCAAGGCCTGACAGACGGCGGTCCCACGACCTGTGGGACCGCCATCGGGCAGCATTGGGATGCCCGTCGGACGTTTCGCCGCTACAATGCGCGCCTTGACCGTGCCAAAGCCCAAAAAAACATTATGTCCCTGCCCAAGAATCACCTGGAATTGCTCAGCCCTGCCCGCGATGTCGCCATCGCCCGCGAGGCCATCCTGCATGGCGCCGACGCCGTGTACATCGGCGGCCCGAGCTTCGGCGCGCGGCACAACGCCTGCAACGAGGTCAGCGAGATCGCCGAGCTGGTGAAATTCGCCCGTCGCTACCACGCGCGCATCTTCACCACCATCAACACCATCCTCCACGACAACGAGCTGGAACCGGCACGCACGCTGATCCACCAGCTCTACGACGCCGGGGTCGACGCGCTGATCGTCCAGGACCTGGGGGTGATGGAGCTGGATATCCCGCCGATCGAGCTGCACGCCAGTACCCAGACCGACATCCGCACCCTGGGCCGGGCGAAATTCCTCGATCAGGCCGGCTTCTCCCAGCTGGTGCTGGCTCGCGAGCTGAACCTCAAGGAAATCCGCGCCATCGCCGACGAGACCGACGCAGCGATCGAGTTCTTCATCCACGGCGCCCTGTGCGTAGCCTTCTCCGGCCAGTGCAACATCTCCCACGCGCAGACCGGACGCAGCGCCAACCGCGGCGACTGCTCCCAGGCCTGCCGCCTGCCCTACACCCTGAAGGATGAAAAAGGCGGCGTGATCGCCTACGAGAAACACCTGCTGTCGATGAAGGACAACAACCAGAGCGCCAACCTGCGCGCCCTGGTGGAGGCCGGCGTGCGCTCGTTCAAGATCGAGGGGCGCTACAAGGACATGGGCTATGTGAAGAACATCACCGCCTACTACCGCCAATTGCTGGACAACATCCTCGAAGACCGCCCGGACCTGGCCCGCGCCTCCAGCGGACGCACCGCGCACTTCTTCGTCCCGGACCCGGACAAGACCTTCCACCGCGGCAGCACCGACTACTTCGTCAGCGAGCGCAAGATCGACATCGGCGCCTTCGACTCGCCGACCTTCACCGGCCTGCCGGTGGGCGTGGTGGAGAAAGTCGGCAAGCGCGACATCCAGGTGGTCACCCACGAACCACTGTCCAACGGCGACGGCCTCAACGTGCTGGTCAAGCGCGAGGTGGTGGGCTTCCGCGCCAACATCGCCGAGGCGAAGGGCGAGTTCGACGAAGACGGCGAGAAGCGCTACCGCTACCGCGTCGAACCCAACGAGATGCCCGAAGGCCTGTACAAGCTGCGGCCGAACCATCCGCTGAGCCGCAACCTCGACCACAACTGGCAGCAGGCCCTGCTCAAGACCTCCGCCGAGCGCCGCGTCGGCCTGTCCTGGAGCGCCCGCCTGCGCGAGGACGGCCTCGACCTGACCGCCACCAGCGAGGAAGGCGTCAGCACCAGCGCGCGCCTGGACGGTCCGTTCGGCGCCGCCAACAAACCGCAGCAGGCGCTGGAGCAACTGCATGACCTGCTCGGCCAGCTGGGCACCACCCAGTACCACGCCGAACGCATCGAGCTGGATGCGCCGCAGGCGTACTTCATCCCCAACTCGCAGCTCAAGGCCCTGCGCCGCGAGGTAATCGAGGCCTTGAGCGAAGCCCGCATCGCCGCCCATCCACGGGGTGGGCGCAAGGCGGAAACCACGCCGCCGCCGGTGTACCCGGAGTCGCACCTGTCGTTCCTGGCCAACGTCTACAACCACAAGGCCCGCGAGTTCTACCACCGCCATGGCGTGGAGCTGATCGACGCGGCCTACGAGGCCCATGAAGAACCGGGCGAAGTGCCGGTGATGATCACCAAGCACTGCCTGCGTTTCTCCTTCAACCTGTGCCCGAAACAGGCCAAGGGCGTGACCGGCGTGCGCACCAAGGTGGCGCCGATGCAGCTGGTACATGGCGATGAAGTGCTGACCCTGAAGTTCGACTGCAAGCCATGCGAAATGCACGTGATCGGCAAGATGAAGGGCCACATCCTCGACCTGCCGCAGCCCGGCAGCGCCGTGGTCGGCCATATCAGCGCCGAAGACCTGCTGAAGACCATCCCTCGCGCGCCCCACTGAGGCGCCATCAGGCACTGTTCTTGCCTGTTTCCACACCTTGCACCGCGCCCACGGGGGCGGTGCAAGGCGCCCTGCATCTGTCGCGATCCGACCGGCAACAAGCGGCTCTTTGCGCAAAATGTAGGAAATCTTGATATCATCTGTGCGATTTTTCCTACACGACATCGGGGCCAACCCCTGCAAACGCTGTAGGGGATGTCCTTAAGTAGCATTCAACTTTTGGGATTTCGGGCCGATGCACCGGATGCGGGCCGAGCCAGAGCGGTTCAGAATAAAGTCAAAAATACGGCGCTTTATTTTTGTTGTCAGCGAAATCCGCGAACAGCAACCGTAAACAAACAATTTATTGACACAATTATTTTGATATCACACCCTTACGCACTTGGAAGTCCTGATCTGCCCTTCTGTAGTCCAGATAGCCGTAGGCTGGAAGTACAACCATGAGTCAAGCGGACGATATTGGAAAGCTGTTCCACCGATTTGGAGCAAGTGCCGACAGTTATAAGGAAATAAACACTGAATTCGAGTATTTCGAGTCGGCTGCGCCAGCGGTCGAAGCGAGTTCGGTGAAGCCTGTCGCAATCAACCTGGTCGAGCTCAAGCGCGCGCCAGCCCCCAGCCCCGCCACGCCTGCACCGGCCGTAGCGCCGCTGCCGCCTGCGCGGCTCGCGGAACCTGCAGCGGTCGCTGTCGCGGTGCCCGTGGAGGCGCCCGCCGGTTCCCTGCGTGATCGCCTCCAGGCCCTGGCCCGCGAACGTCGTGCCCTCGCCGAGGAACACAACCGCCGCGCCCTCGATCGGGCCCTGCGCACGCAGGCGGCACAGCGGCCGAAGGCCCGGGTCATCGCCGTCGTGTCGGCCAAGGGCGGGGTCGGCAAGAGCACCCTGGTCGCGTCGCTCGGCAGGCTGCTCAAGCGCAACGGCGCACGCACCGTGCTGCTCGATCTCGATCCGCAGAACGCCCTGGTCAGCCATCTGCAGGTACCCCGCGCCAGCGCCGGCATCAACCAGGCGCGCCTGGACGATCGCGGCTGGAGCGAGGTCTGCGTGCCGAGCGCCGCCGGCATCGACTGCCTGCCGTTCGGTCCGAGCAACGCCGCCGACCAGCGCGATTTCGAAGCGCAACTGGCGGCCAACCCGGCGTACCTGATGGAGCAACTGGCCGATCTTGACCTGGGCAAGGACGACCTGCTGCTGATCGATACCGCCAGCGGCGCCTCGCCGTGGCTGCACCAGGTCCTGGCGATCGCCGACCAGGTGCTCGCCGTGACCCTGGCCGACGCCGCGTCCTATATCGTCCTCGACAAACTGCAAAGCTGGCTCGCTGCCCTGCGGCCCGCCGACTGCGCCTTCCTGGTCAACCAGGTCGACGCGCGCAACCCGTTGAGCCAGGACATGAGCGAAGTCCTGCGCCAGCAACTGGGCAACCAGTGGCTGGCCGCCATACCGCTGGACCACCAGCTCGGCGAAGCCCTGGCGTTCGACTACGACCCCTTCCAGCAAACACCCGACAGCCCCGCCTGCCACGCCCTGCGCAACGTCGCCGAAGCGCTGGCCCAACGAATCGAGCAGCACCGCGAAGAAACCAGCGCCTCATGACCGCCCAACTCAAACCGACGCCGGCCCTGCCGACGTCCAGGGGAGCGCGGGCGCAAGCCTGGTTCGCCCGCCTGGAACAGCTGCCGCATGGCCTGAAGCTGACCCTGAAGATCGCCGCCGCCGTGGTCGGCATGCTCCTGCTCGTCGCCGTGGTCACCGCGCCGCTGGACCTGGAGCACCAGTTCGCCTTCGCCATGCTGTGCTTCGCCCTGCTGCTGCTCCTGCGCAAGATCCCCGGGCGCCTGACGGTGCTGGCGATGATCGCGCTGTCGCTGATCGCCACCCTGCGCTATGTGTACTGGCGCCTGACCGACACCCTCGGTTTCGACAACTGGCTGGACATGTTCTTCGGCTATGGCCTGGTGGCCGCCGAGACCTACGCCCTGGTCATCCTCGCCTTCGGCTACATGCAGACCGCCTGGCCGCTCAAGCGCAAACCGAAGATCCTCAGCCTGCCGCCGGAACAGTGGCCGGTGGTGGACGTGTTCGTGCCGACCTACAACGAAGAGCTGAGCATCGTCAAACTCACCGTGCTCGCCGCCCAGGCCATGGACTGGCCGCGGGACAAGCTGCGCGTGCACATCCTCGATGACGGCCGCCGCGACGAGTTTCGCGAGTTCGCCCGGCAGATCGGGGTCAGCTACATCGTTCGCGACAACAACCGCCACGCCAAGGCCGGCAACCTCAACGAGGCGCTGAAGATCACCGACGGCGAATTCGTCGCGATCTTCGACGCCGACCACGTGCCGACCCGCTCCTTCCTCCAGGTGACCATGGGCTGGCTGGTCGCCGACCCGAAGCTGTCGCTGCTGCAGACCCCGCACTTCTTCTTTTCCGCGGACCCGTTCGAGAAGAACCTCGACACTTTCCGCTCGGTGCCCAACGAAGGCGAACTGTTCTACGGCCTGGTGCAGGACGGCAACGACCTGTGGAACGCCACCTTCTTCTGCGGCTCCTGCGCGGTGATCCGCCGCACCCACCTGCTGGAAGTCGGCGGCGTGGCGGTGGAAACCGTGACCGAGGACGCCCACACCGCGCTCAAGCTCAACCGCCGGGGCTACAACACCGCCTACCTGGCCATTCCCCAGGCCGCCGGCCTGGCCACCGAGAGCCTGTCGCGCCATATCAACCAGCGGATCCGCTGGGCGCGGGGCATGGCGCAGATCTTCCGTACCGACAACCCGTTCACCGGCAAGGGCCTGAGCTTCGGCCAGCGGGTCTGCTACGTGAACGCCATGCTGCACTTCTTCTATGGCCTGCCGCGCCTGGTGTTCCTCACCGCACCACTGGCCTTCCTGATCTTCGACGCGAAGATCTTCCACGCCTCGGCGCTGATGATCACCGCCTACGTGCTGCCGCACATCTTCCACGCCAGCCTGACCAACTCGCGGATCCAGGGGCGTTTCCGCCATTCGTTCTGGAACGAGGTCTACGAGTCGGTACTGGCCTGGTACATCATGCGCCCGGTGCTGGTGGCCCTGATCAACCCGAAGATCGGCGGCTTCAACGTCACCGACAAGGGCGGGATCATCGAGAAGGACTACTTCGACTGGAAGCTGGCCCGGCCCTATATCGTCCTGCTCGTGCTGAACCTGATCGGCATCGTCTGCGGCGTGGTCCAGCTGTTCATCGGCGATCCGGACGCCACCGTGACCCTGATCATCAACCTCGGCTGGACCCTGTACAACGTGATCATGACCAGCGCCGCCGTGGCGGTCGCCAGTGAATCGCGCCAGGTCCGCACCGAGCCGCGGGTGCATGCCGAGCTGCCGGTACGCCTGAGCCTGCCCGACGGCCGCGTCATCGAGTGCAGCACCGTCGACTTCTCGCAGAGCGGCATGGGCCTCAAGCTGCCCGCCGACCTGGCCCTGAGCAAGGACCTGGAAGTCCAGGTCACCCTGTACCGCGGCGGCCAGACCTGCGAACTGCCGGCGCGGGTGATGTTCTCGCGCAAGGGCATGGCCGGCCTGCGCTTCCGCGAACTGACCCTGCGCCAGCAGAGCGACATGGTCCGCCTGACCTTCTCCCGCGCCGATACCTGGGCTTCGACCTGGGGCGGCGCCAAGACCGACACGCCGCTGCATGCCCTGCGCGACGTCAGCCTGGTGGGCCTGCGCGGCATCTACGACCTGTCCCGGGCGACCCTCGCCGCGCTGCGTCACCGCCGCTATTTCCGCAAGAACCCTTCTTCCCCTTCCGAACCGGTAATGGAAACGCAATGACCGTCCAGGCTCCCAGTGCCCACCCCGTGAATGCCCTGCGCTACCCGCGCACACTGCTGGCCTGCGCCCTGCTCCTGGCTGGCGCGGCCCAGGCCGAGGAGATCGCGCCCGTCGCGCCCGAGCCGCCGCCGGCGGAAGAAATGCCGGTCGCCACCACAGACAGCGCCGGCTACCGCATGACCTTCAAGGAGCTGGGCAAGGACTACACCATGAGTCTGCGCGGCATCGACTCGTCCGACACGGTCAACTTCGACATGCGTGCCGACGAGGTGGTGACCGGGGCCCAGCTGAGCCTGCAGTATTCCTACTCGCCGGCCCTGCTCACCGATCTGTCGCAGATCAACATCATGGTCAACGACGAAGTCGCCGCCAGCCTGGCGCTGCCGAAGGAAACCGCCGGCAGCGTGCAGAAGCAGACGGTGACGATCCCGCCGTACCTGATCACCGAGTTCAACCGCCTCAGCGTGCAGCTGGTCGGGCACTACACCATGCAGTGCGAAGACCCCCTGCACTCCAGCCTGTGGGCCAAGATCAGCAGCGACAGCCAGCTGAGCATCCAGGTGTCCCAGGTCGAGCTGCCCAACGACCTCGCCGCCCTGCCCCTGCCGTTCTTCGATCGCCGCGACCGGCGTGCCCTGGAGCTGCCGTTCGTGTTCGCCGCGGCACCGGACAACAGCGTGCTGGAAGCCGCCGGCGCGGTATCGTCGTGGCTCGGCGCGCTGGCCAGCTACCGTGGCGCGCGCTTCTCCACCGGCATCCAGGAACTGCCGGCCAAGGGCAACGGCATCGTCATGGTCAACAGCAGCCAGGCCAGCCACCTCGGCGGCCTCGACCTGCCGGCGGTGCAGGGCCCGACCCTGGCGATCGTCAGCAACCCCAACGACCGCTTCGGCAAGCTGCTGGTGATCGCCGGCCGCGACAGCAACGAGATCAAGCGCGCCGCCACCGCCCTGGTGGTGGGCAGCCGCAACCTGTCCGGGCAGAGCGTGCAGATCGACGCCGTGGACATCCTCGTCCCGCGCAAGCCCTACGATGCGCCGAACTGGCTGCCCAGCGACCGCCCGGTACGCCTCGGCGAGCTGATCCCGCAGCGCCAGCTCAGCGTCGCCGGCTACGCCCCGGCGATGATCACCGTGCCGGTGCGCCTGCCGCCGGACCTGTTCAACTGGCGTGAAGCCGGTGCGCGACTGAACCTCAAGTACCGCTACACGCCACCGCAGAACGCCAGCAACTCGTCGCTGATGGTCAGTTTCAACGACACCTTCATCCGCTCGCTGAACCTGCCGTCGGTAAACGACATGGGCACCGCGCAGAACCTCCTGGCCACGCTGAAGACCGATGACAGCCTGGTCCGCGAGGCCAGCATCCTGCTGCCGCTGGACTCGGTGGCCCTGCAGTCGCGCCTGCAGTTCCGCTACATGTACGACTACACCAAGCAGGGCGAATGCAACGACATCATCATCGACAACATGCGCGGTGCCATCGACCCGGACTCGACCTTCGACCTCAGCGGTTATGAGCACTTCATGGCAATGCCCAACCTCGGTGTGTTCAAGGACAGCGGCTTCCCCTTCACGCGCATGGCCGACCTGTCGCAGACCGCGGTGATCCTGCCCAACGGTGCCGGCCAGGCCGAGTGGAACGCCTACCTGACCGTGCTCGGGCGCTTCGGCGAGTCCACCGGCTACCCGGCCACCGCGGTCAGCGTGGCCCAGGCCGATGGCGTCGCGGCACTGGCCGACAAGGACCTGCTGGTGCTGGCCTCCGGTGCCAACCAGCCGCTGCTGGAAGCCTGGGCCGAGCACCTGCCGAGCAAGACCGTGGACAACAAGCGCTATATCGAATTCTCCGACCTGCCCCTGCGCCTGCGCGAATGGATCAGCCCGGACCCGGTGGCCAACCTGCGCAAGGCCCGCGGCGCCCTGACCCTGAGCGGCGACAGCGGCGCGTCCTGGCTCAGCGGCTTCGAATCGCCGCTGAAAAGCGGGCGCAGCGTGGTCCTGCTGAACAGCCCGCAGGCCCAGCACCTGAGCGAGATCACCGACGCGCTGATCGGCGGCGAGCACTACACCCAGTCCCTGCAGGGCAGCCTGGTGGTGATCAAGGGCAGGAACATCCAGTCGCTGGTGGCGGAAGAATCGTACTTCGTCGGTCAGCTCAGCCCGTTCAAGTACCTCCAGTGGCTGCTCTCGCGGCATGTCCTGCTGCTGCTCGGCCTGACCGTCGCGGGTATCGCCCTGGTCAGCCTGGCCGCCTATTTCTCGCTGCGCGCGGTCGCCCGTCGCCGCCTCAAGGACGAATGAACCATGGCTTCTGTCAAACCCACCCTGCTGGCCTGCGCGCTGGCCGCCTGCCTGCTGCCGGCGGCATCGAGCCAGGCCGCCGAGGCCTGCGGCGTCGCCGACTGGCCGCTGTGGCAGAGCTTCACCCAGCACTTCATCCAGCCGGACGGCCGCGTGCTGGACGCCAGCACGCCGCAGTTGCACAGCTCCTCCGAGGGCCAGTCCTACGGCATGTTCTTCGCCCTGGTGGCCAACGACCGCAACAACTTCGACCGCCTCTGGGCCTGGGCCAAGAACAACCTGGCCGGCAGCGATATCGGCAACAACCTGCCCGGCTGGTGGTGGGGCAAGGATGAACAGGGCCAGTGGCGCCTGCTCGACAGGAATTCGGCGTCCGACGCCGACCTGTGGTTCGCCTACGCCCTGTTCGAAGCCGCGCGGCTGTGGAAGGACGACAGCTACGCCAAGGAAGCGACCCTGCTGCTGAACAACATCAAGGCCAGGGAAGTCGCCGACCTGCCCGGCCTGGGCAAGATGCTCCTGCCCGGCGCCCAGGGTTTCGCCAAGCCGGACCACTTCTGGCACCTCAACCCCAGCTACCTGCCGGTGCCGGTGCTGCGGCGCATGGCCGTGGCCGATCCGCAGGGACCATGGAACGAGATCGCCAGGTCCACCGCGACCCTGATGAAGAACGGCAGCTACAACGGCTACGTCGCCGACTGGGTCGGCTATCGCGGTACCGGCCCTGGCACGGGGCTGTTCGTGGTCGATCCGGTCAAGGGCGAGCTGGGCAGCTACGACGCCATCCGCACCTACCTCTGGGCCGGCATCACGCCGACCAGCGACCCCCTGGCCAAACCGATCCTCGACAGCCTCGGCGGCATGGCGCAGAGCGTCGCGACCCAGGGCACGCCGCCGGAAAAGGTCCAGGTGAAAAGCAATACCAGCACCGGCGACGGCCCCTTCGGCTTCTCCGCCGCCCTGCTCCCCTACTTCAAGGCCCGCCAGCAACCCTGGCTGGAGCAGCAGCAGCGCGCCCGGGTCGACACCCTGCTGGCGCAGAGCCTGACCCCGGCCGCCGTGCAGACCCGCCAACCGCCTTATTACGACGTAGTGCTCAGCCTGTTCGCCCTGGGCTACATGGATGAGCACTACCGCTTCCTCGCCGACGGGAAGCTGCAACCTCTCTGGGAGACTTCATGCGCTCGCGCCGCCAAACCCTAGCCGTCGGCCTGCTGGCCGCGCTGATCCACAACGGTGCCCACGCCGAACTGAACGAGAACGGCAAGGCCCTGCTCGAACAGGGCCAGTACTGGCAGGCGCGCAAGGACAAGGCGCGGGCCAGCGAAGCCTGGCGCAAGCTGCTGCTGATCGATCCGCAGCAGGCCGATGCCATCTACAACCTCGGCCTGCTGGAGCTGGACAGCAACCGTGCGGACGGCGCCAAGCGCTACCTGCAGCAGTTGCAGACCGCCCACCCGGATTCCCGCCAGGCCCTGCTGCTGGACCAGGAAATCCGCCTGCACGGTGAAGCCAGCGGCGAGCGCCTGAACCAGGCGCGGGTCGAGGTGGAGTCCGGCGAAGGCGGCAAGGCCGTGCGCACCTACCGCCAACTGTTCGATGGCAAGGCCCCCCAGGGCGATCTGGCGCTGGAGTTCTACAGCACCCTCGGCTACACCGACGGCGGCTGGCAGGAAGCGCGCCAGGGGCTGGAGCGCCTGCTGCGCCAGGACGGCGACAACCCGCGGGTCAAGCTGGCCCTGGCCAAGCTCCTGCTGAGCAACGAAAGCACGCGGGCCGACGGCCTGCGGCGCCTGGCTTCGTTCCGCGACGATCCGGCGATCGGCAGCCAGGCCGTGGAAGCCTGGCGCCAGGGGCTGTCCTGGCTCGGCGGGAGCAAGGCCGACATGACCCTGTTCGAGGACTACCTCAAGGCCTACCCGGATGACGAGGAAGTCCGCGAGCAGATGCGCAGCGGGCAACGCCAGGCGCAATCGACCTACAAGCAGAATCCGCACCTGCAACGCGGCTTCAAGGCCCTCGAAGGCGAAGACCTGGACGCCGCCGAACAGTCGTTCCAGGCCCGTCTGCGCGAAGCGCCGCAGGATGCCGACGCCCTCGGCGGCCTGGGCCTGGTGCGCCAGCGCCAGGGTCGCCTGAGCGATGCCGACGCGCTGTTCCGCCAGGCCATCAAGCAAGGCAGCGCCAGCCGCTGGCAGGCCGCGCTGCAGGCCAACCGCTACTGGACCCTGCTCGACGAAGCCGCCGCGGCCCGCGACAGCGGCGACCCGCAACAGGCGCGCAGCCTGCTGCAGCGCGCCATCGCCAGCAACCCCCGCGAAGTCCAGGGCCACTTGAACCTCGCCGACCTGCAGGCCGCCGAAGGCCAGTTCGAACGCGCCGAAACCACCTACCGCCAGGCCCTGAGCCTGGACCCCGGGCAGCCCGACGGCCTGCGCGGGCTGGTCAGCGTACTGGCGCAGAGCGGCAAGCTCGGCGAAGCCCAGCGCCTGATGGACAACCTCAGCGATGCCCAGCGCGAGCGCCTCGGCGACATGGCCCGGCTGCGCGCGGCGATCGCCGTCGGCCAGGCGAAAGACGCCGAGCGCCGTGGCGACCTGCAGGGCGCCCGGGCAGCCCTGGAAGATGCGGTGCGCGACGATCCGCGCAACCCCTGGACGCGCTCCGACCTGGCCGAGCTCTACGTCAAGACCGATGCCCCGAACAAGGCCCGGCAGACCATGGACGAACTGCTCCAGGCCAACCCCAACGACGCCGACGTCCTCTACGCCGGCGCGCTGTTCGCCAGCCGCCAGGAGCAATGGCAGAAGGCCGAGCAACTGCTCGCGCGGATTCCCGCCAGCGAGCGCAGCGCGCCGATGCGCGGCCTGGCCGATGAAATCGAACTGCGCCTGCTGGCCAGCCAGGCGTCGGCGCTGGCCAAGCAGGGCAAGCGCAGCCAGGCCCTGAGCCTGCTGCAACGCGCCGAAGGCGGCGTCAGCGGCAGCCCGGACCTGTACGCGGCGCTGGCCGGTGCCTATATCGATATCGGCTACACCGACCGCGCGGTGGGCCTGCTGCGCAATGCCATCGCCCA
The DNA here is from genome assembly GCF_032621685.1 of Pseudomonas sp. zfem002. Taxonomy (NCBI): domain Bacteria; kingdom Pseudomonadati; phylum Pseudomonadota; class Gammaproteobacteria; order Pseudomonadales; family Pseudomonadaceae; genus Pseudomonas; species Pseudomonas sp. zfem002. Next base: position 12,126 of record NZ_JAVYJH010000050.1, read on the forward strand.
GAGCAGCAAGCCCAGCGCGGCGCTGCGCATCGCCTACGGCGCGGCCCTGCTCAAGGCCGGCGACGATGTCCAGGTCAGCCAGATCCTGCGCGAGACCCGTGGCCTGCCGCTGTCTGCCGGCGAACAGCGCAGCTACGACGACCTGCTGTTCCAGTACACCGTGCGCCAGGCCGACCTGCTGCGCGAGAAAGGCGACCTGGTCGCTGCCTACGACACCCTGGCCCCGGCCCTGGCCCAGCGCCCGGAGGATGCCCAGGCGGTGTCGTCGCTGGCGCGCATGTACCTGGACAACCGCAATCCGCAGAAGGCCGTCGACCTGTTCGAACCGCTGCTCGCCACCCAGGCGGACAACGCCGACGTGCAGATGGGCGCGGCCATCGCCTACCAGCAGAACGGCCAGGGCGACAAGGCCGAACGGGCCATCGAGCGCGGCCTGGCACTGGCCCCGGAAAACCCCGACGTACTGACCACTGCGGCGGCCTGGTACAAGAGCCGCGGCAAGCTGGGCAGGGCCCAGGAACTGTATGCCCAGGCCCTGGCCCTGCAGCCGGCGAAGGAAACCTACGTCGACAACCCGTTCGGCCAGGCGGTGGCCGCCAACCCCTTCGTCGGCCAGCCCGGCCAGCGCAAGGCCTCGCGCCTGAACGAAATGGCCTTGAGCGAGATTCCCGAGCCGGCGCGGGTGCAGAGCAAGACCCGCAAGGCCGCCAGCCAGGCGCCCGAGGCCGAGCGCTTCGACGAGCCGGTGCTGCTCGCCAGCAACGACGCGCAAGCGGCGCCACGGCGCAGCGCCGCGCTGGAAGAGCCGGAGCCCGCGGTGGTCAATCCGGACCCGCGCGCGGCCATCGAGCGCGAGATGGACAGCCTGCGCGAGGCGCGCAGCCCGCAGATCAAGCAGGGCGTGACCTTCCGTGGCAACAACGGCGAGTCCGGGCTGAGCCGGATCACCGACGTGGAGACCCCGTTCGAGATCAGCTTCCCGGTCCGCGACGACCGCATGGCCGTGCGAGTGACGCCGGTGTCGCTGAATGCCGGCGGGTTGAATGCCAACGACTCCGGCTATACCCGTTTCGGCGGCTTCACCCAGGGTCTGCCGATCGCCGCCGACGCCAGCGTCGGTTCGCAGATGGACTCCGGTGTCGGCCTGGCCGTGGCCTATGAAATGCCTTCCCTGGGCCTCAAGGCCGACCTCGGCAGCAGCCCGATCGGCTTCCAGGAAACCAACGTGGTGGGTGGCATCAGCCTCGACCGGCCGTTCACCGAGAACGGCAACTTGCGCTACAACCTCAACCTGTCGCGACGCCCGGTGATCGACAGCCTGGTGTCCTTCGCCGGCGCCCGCGATGCCCGCACCGACGATGAATGGGGCGGCGTCACCGCCAACGGCCTGCGCAGCCAGCTCAGCTACGACAACCAGCGTTACGGCATCTATGCCTACGCCGGCTGGGCCCGGCTGCTGGGCAACAACGTCAAGACCAACGACCGCGCGGAACTGGGCAGCGGCATCTACTGGTACCTGTTCAGCAACGAGGACGCGCGCCTGACCGGCGGCCTGAGCCTGTCGGCGCAGCACTACGACGACAACCAGAGCTACTTCACCTACGGCCACGGCGGCTATTTCAGCCCGCAGAACTTCTTCTCCATCGGCCTGCCCTTCGCCTGGGCGCAGCGTGGGCCGAACTGGAGCTATCAGGTGCAGAGCTCCGTCGGCCTGCAGCACATCGAGCAGGACGAAGCCCCGTTCTTCCGCGACCGCGCGGCGCAGACGGCGCTGGAAAACCTCGCCGCCAGCGGCGCGCCGGTCGCCACCCGCTACGAGGCACAGAGCAAGACCGGCATCGGCTACTCCCTCGGTGCCAGCGGCGAATACCGCCTGGGCGAGGGCTTCTTCTTCGGCGGTACTGTCGGCGTCGACAACGCCCGCGACTATCGCCAGTTCACCGGTGGCCTGTATCTGCGTTACCTGTTCGACGACGCCGGCGGGGCCATGCCGCTGCCGGTCAGTCCTTACCGTTCCCCCTATTCGAACTAAGCCAAAGGAGATCATGACATGGCTGCTTCCCTACTCGCTGGCCTGACGATCCTGATGATCGGTGACAGCCACCTGGCCACCCCGGACTATCTGATCAAGAGTCTGCACGACAACATGGTGCAGCAAGGTGCGCAGGTGCATTCCCTGGGTGTGTGCGGTTCCAAGGCCGGCGACTGGACCAAGGTGGTCCCCGGCGAATGCGGCGGCGCCGAGCGGCGCAACAAGGACAAGGCGGTAGTCCTCGGCAACAAGGCCACCACCCAGCCGATCAGCCAGCTGGTGGCCGCCGACAAGGCCAACCTGATCGTCGTGGTCATGGGCGACACCATGGCCGACTACACCAAGCCGGCCTTCCCCAAGACCTGGATCTGGCAGCAGACCACCGCCCTGACCAAGGCGATCAAGGAAACCGGCGCCAAGTGCGTGTGGGTCGGGCCGACCTGGGGCACCGAAGGCGGCAAGTACGGCAAGACCTTCGCCCGCGTCGAGCTGACCTCGAAGTTCCTCGCCAGCAACGTCGCACCGTGCGACTACATCGACTCCCTGACCTTCGCCAAACAGGGCCAGTGGGCCACCATCGACGGCCAGCACTTGACCTCCATGGGCTACGCCAGCTGGAGCAAGGCCATCACCGAAGCCCTGCTGAAAACCCCGGCCGTGCAAGGGGCCAAGCCATGAGCCGGCTGCGCGGGCTGATCGCCCTGCCCCTGCTGGCCCTGGCCGGCGCCGCCAATGCCGAGGTCGCGCTGTACCCTACCGGCCCCAGCGAAGACTCGGCGTTCCTGCGCTTCGTCAACGTCGCCCCCGGCGTGCTGAAGATGGAGGCCAGCGGCACCAAGGCCAGCCTCGACCTGAACGACGCGCAGCAGGTCTCCGCCTATCTGCCGGTACCGGCGAACAAGGCGATCAAGGGCACCCTCAGCCGCGACGGGCACAACGCCGCGCTGGACCTGCAGGTGGCGCCGGGCGAATTCGCCACGGTGTTCGCCTTCGCCGATGGCGGCAAGATCACCCAGCGCGTGGTCCGCGAACAGCCGGACGACTTCAACGCGCTGAAGGCCTCGCTGGCCTTCGTCAGCCTCGACCCGGCCTGCCAGGGCGCCGCCCTGCGTCCGGCCGGCCGCACTGCCGACCTGTTCAAGGATGCCGCCGACGGCAGCGTACAGCGCCGCTCGATCAACCCGGTGAAGCTCTCGGTGCAGCTGGTCTGCGCCAACGCCAACGTCGGCTCGCCGCTGGACCTGGGCGAACTGAAGGCCGGCGAACGCTACAGCGTGATGCTCCTGCCGGGCAGCAGCGGTCCACGACTGCTGAGCACCACCGACACGCTGGCCAACTGACAGGACGTCCACCGCACCATGGTCTTCGCCTCACTCGAGTTCCTCACCCTGTTCCTGCCGCTGTTCATGCTGGTCTATGCCCTCAGTCCGGCGCGCGGGCGCAACCTCGTGCTGCTGCTCGGGAGCTGGTTCTTCTATGGCTGGCTGAGCCCGCTGTTCCTGCTGCTGCATGTGGTGCTGACGGTGATCGCCTGGGCCGGCGGCCTGCTGGTGGACCGCAGCCGCGAGGACGGCCGCGGTCGCGTGCGCCTGCTGGCGGCGCTGATCGTGTTCAATACCCTGGTGCTGTGCTGGTACAAGTACGCCAACATCCTCGCCGCAACCTACAGCGAGCTGATCACCCACTACGGCTACCTGCCGCTGGAGTGGCAGCGCGTGGCGTTGCCGGCGGGGCTGTCGTTCATCGTCCTGCAGGCGATCTCCTACCTGGTCGACGTGCACCGGCATACCGTGCCGGTGGAACGCAGCCTGGTGAACTTCGCCACCTACATCTCGATGTTCGGCCACTCCATCGCCGGGCCGATCATTCGCTACGACTGGGTCCGTCGCGAGCTGAACCTGCGCTACTTCAACTGGCAGAACTTCTCCCTCGGCGCGCGGCGCTTCATGGTCGGCCTGTGCATGAAAGTGCTGGTGGCCGACACCCTGTCGCCGCTGGTGGACATCGCCTTCCACCTGGAAAACCCGTCGTTCCTCGACGCCTGGCTGGGTTGCCTGGCCTATTCGCTGCAACTGTTCTTCGACTTCGCCGGCTACAGCGCCATGGCCATCGGCCTGGGCCTGATGCTCGGTTTCCACTTCCCGGAAAACTTCAACCGGCCTTACCTGGCCAGCAGCATCCAGGACTTCTGGCGCCGCTGGCACCTGTCGCTGTCCAGCTGGCTGCGCGACTACCTGTACATCGCCCTGGGCGGCAACCGCTTCGGCACCTGGAACACCTACCGCAACCTGTTCCTGACCATGGCCATCGCCGGCCTCTGGCACGGTGGCGACAGCTGGAACTACCTGCTCTGGGGCGCCGCCCATGGCGTGGCGCTGTGCATCGACCGGGCCTGGAACCGTTCCAGCCTGCCGACGATTCCCAAGGCCTTGTCGCACACCCTGACCCTGCTCTTCGTCTGCCTGGCCTGGACCCTGTTCCGCGCCCCGGACTTCGCCACCGCGCTGGCGATGTACGCCGGGCAGTTCGGCCTGCACGGCTTCGCCCTCGGCGAGGCGCTGGCCGCCAGCGTGCGTCCGGTGCATGGCCTGGCCGCGGCGCTGGGCGTGTTCTGCATCATCGCGCCGCTGTACCAGGTGCGCCTCGAACAACGTTTCGCCGGCAGTGTGTCGTATGCGCTGCTGGCGGCCCTCTGGCCCGTGGCCGGCTTCCTCCTGGCGTTCTCCCTGATCGCCAGCCGTGATGCCGTGCCCTTCCTGTACTTCCAGTTCTGATGACGACCACGACCCCACCGCCGTCCACGGCGCCGACGCCACCGAGCGACATCGCCCTGCGCACCAGCCCGCTGGCCGGTGCCGTCCTCGCGACCTTCCTCACCGCCGGCCTGCTCTCCTGCGGCGGGTTGCTGCTGAGCGGCAAGCTCGAGCTGCTGCCGGGCAAGGCGCTGTCCAACGACCAGGTGCTGGAGGGCGAAATCACCCACCGCATCGCCAAGGAACTGGCCAAGGCGCCCTTGCCGGAGCATGCCGCGCAACTGGAGCGCGGCGGCAGCTGGCTGCTGCTCGGCGACAGCGGCCCGCGGGTGCGCGAAGGCTGCCCGGACTGGCTGTTCATCAGCGACGAGCTGAAGATCGACCGCCACGCCGCGCAGAATGCCAAGGCCAAGGCCGACGCCGTGATCGCCCTGCGTGACCGCCTGAAGCAGCGCGGCATCGAGCTGCTGGTCAGCGTGGTGCCGGACAAGAGCCGCATCGCCGCCAGCCAGCTGTGCGATCTGCCGCGTCCGTCCAGCCTGGAGCCGCGGGTGCGCGACTGGACTGCGCTGCTGCAAACCGCCGGCGTCGCCGTGCTGGACCTGGCCCCTGCCCTGCAGCCGCTGGGGGCCGAGGCGTTCCTGCGGCTCGATACCCACTGGAGCGAAGCCGGGGCCCATGCCGCCGCGCAGGCCGTCGCGGGCAAGATCGCCGCGCTCGGTTTCCAGGCCACGCCGACCCGGGATTTCGACGTCAGCCAGGGGCCGCTGGCCGTGCGCCCCGGTGACCTGGTGCGCCTGGCCGGCCTCGACTGGTTGCCGGGGAATCTGCAACCGGCTGCGGAAAGCGTGGCGGCCTCGACCATCAGCGAGCAGGCGCCGCAGGCCGAGACCAGCGGCGACAGCCTCGACGACCTGTTCGGCGACGACAGCCTGCCCAACGTGGCGCTGATTGGGACGTCGTTCTCGCGCAATTCCAATTTCGCCGGCTTCCTGCAACAGGCACTGAAGGCGCCGATCGGCAATTTCGCCAAGGATGGCGGCGAGTTCTCCGGTGCGGCCAAGGCCTACTTCAGCAGCCCGGCCTTTGCCCAGACCCCACCGAAGCTGGTGGTCTGGGAGATTCCGGAGCGGGATCTGCAGACGCTACAGGGGCGGGAGTTGGGGTTGTAGGACTCATCGAGTGGCGGCACAGATTTGATGGCTTGATGGGAACCGTATCAAGGCCACCAGGTGCCTGCCTTGAGGCTTGCAGCGCCCTCAAGATCGAGCGCCGCCCGCGCGGCGCATCGCGGATGAATCCGCTCCCACATTTGTTGCAACGTGCCATGGCCTGTGGGATTTGGGTTGAGCTGGTCAACTTTTTCCGGACACCGCAATGTGGGAGCTCAGGCTATTTGCCGCTCATACTGGTTGGGCGGTAGATAACCCAGGGTCGAATGCAGTCGATCCTGGTTGTAAAACTTCACGATATAGTCGGTAACATCCTTGATC
>NZ_JAVYJH010000051.1:0-10745 GCF_032621685.1 Pseudomonas sp. zfem002
TGCGCTTACCGGCGTACTCGAAATCGGAAAAACTCATCTGACTCATGGGGTGGAGGCTTGCTCGGGGGGCAGTTGGGCGGAGGGCTATTTCAGCACAGCTCAGATGGTCTGTGCTGACTTGATCGGAGAATCCCTACAGGCGTAGCTACGAGCGTGACGGCCACTTGAAGTCGGAACAGTTCTTCGCCGAGCGCCGGCGTATCCTGGCGAAACTCGATATCAATCTGACTTCGCTGACTCGCAGGGGCATCGGCTTTGCCGATCATCCCAAACTGAAAACGGCGTTGGGGCTGTCCAGTCGAAGTCTTGTGCATCACTGGAACAAAGCGGGTAAGGCTGGTCTGATTCCGGGCTACGCAACTCAAATCGAGCGGGTGAGCAAGACGGCGAAGATCGTCAAGACGGCCGGTTGGGTGGGAGTGCCGATTGGAGTAGGAGCTTCTTATTTGAACGTGCAGGAAGTCTGCTCTGCTGGAGATCAAGAGGCGTGTGCAAAAGTCAAATACACCGAAACCGGGAGTTTGCTGGGTGGCGTTATGGGAGGTGCTGCGGTAGGTGGACTTTTAAGTATGGGAGGGACTGCATTCATATGCGGTGCAATTGGCTTGGCATCGGCAGGTGTGGGAGGTATCGCTTGCGGATTGGTCGTTGTCGGCGCTGGATCTGTTGCTGGTGGGACCGGAGGATCGTGGGTAGGGGATAAGGTCGGCACGCTTATATATGAACAGACCAGATGAATATGCTCGGCGTTCTTTTCAACGTCATGGCTGTCGCGGTTGCAGTCGGAATGTTGGCCTGGGTGTTCCTGGCTATGTATTTGGGCTGCAGGAAGCTGGAGATTTCTCTGGCGCATTTGCAGAATTGCCGTGAAATAAACGCTCTTGCCTACAGTCTTCGTGGTGAAGGCATTCGGGCAAAAATGCAATTGATAACTCATGTCTCGATGATCGTGGCCTTTCCAAGACTTATGTCGAGAGGTGAGCAGGTAAGTCTCGAGGACGTTACTGGCTTTCCGGATCCACTGAAAACGCAGCTCAAAGCATTTATCTGGTTAGGTGTTATCGTGTATGGGTTCTTGCTTTGTTTCGCTCTGATCAAAGTGTTTGAGCATTTCTCGTAAGCAGGCATTCCGTTCGAATGTCCAGACTACATGGCAAGCCTGCAATCATCAGGCTTGCCATGATTGTCATCCCACCTGCACCAAACCCTCCAACGCCTGCTTCGCCCCCACCACCGACAACGCCCGCGGCAACGCCACTGCGTTCTTCTTCGCCAGCACCTCGGCCATCACGCTCACGGCGATTTCCGCCGGGGTCTTGCTGCCGATATAGATGCCGATCGGTCCATGCAACCGCTGCAGCGATTCCTCTGTTTCGCCAAAGTGCTCGATCAGGCGCTCGCGGCGGCTCTGGCTGTTGCGCCGTGAGCCGATGGCGCCGATGTAGAACGCCGGGCTGTGCAGGGCTTCGAGCAGGGCCAGGTCGTCCAGCCTGGGATCGTGGCTGAGGGCGATGATGCAACTGCGCAGGTCCGGCGCGAAGGCGCGGACCATGTCGTCCGGCATGCCGACCAGGGTGTCGACGCCCTCCAGGCTCCAGGCCTCGATGTATTCCGGCCGCGGGTCACAGACGCTGACCTTGAATCCGTTGAAACGGGCCATGGTGGCGAGGTATTCGGCCAGGGCGCCGGCGCCGATCAGCAGCATGCGGTAGCCGGGGCCCAGGGTGTTGATCATGCGTCGCTTGTCGAAGCTGAACGGCTGTGGGGACCGGGTGGTTGCCAGGGTGACCCGGCCGCTGGCGAAGTCGAGGCTGCGGCGGACCAGGTGCCCGGTGTCCAGCTGCCGCAGGAGCTGGGCGAGGCTGTCTGCCGACGGGTTGAACTCAAGGACGATTTCCAGGGTGCCGCCGCAGGGCAGGCCGAAGCGGTGCGCTTCGTCGGCGTCGATGCCGTAGCGCACCAGGCGGGTGTTTTCGTCGGGCAGGCCGGGGCCCTGGTAGGCGCTGGTGTAGCGGTGGATCAGGTCGTCTTCGATACAGCCGCCGGAGACGCTGCCGGCCACCCGGCCATCGGCGCGCAGGGCCATCATCGACCCCACCGGGCGCGGCGATGAACCCCAGGTGCGCACCACCGTGGCAAGCAGGGCGCGATGACCGCTGGCCAGCCAGTCGTGAAGGGTGCGCAGAACCAGGAGGTCGATGCTTTCCATGGTGTGCCTCTGTTGAATTGGGTATGGATTGGACTGCGGGCGTGGCCTGATAGTCCCGTTCTGAAGGCCTGGTGGGGGACCGCATCAGGGCTGCCAGGTGCCTGTCTGGGGGCTTGCAGCGTCCTCAAGATCGAGCGCCGCCCGCGCGGCGCATCGCTGTGCATGACGATGCTTTTCTAGCGCCCTTGAGATCGAGCGCCGTCCGCACGGCGCATCGCGGGCTACGCCCGCTCCCACATTTGTTGCAACGTACCTATGTCTGACAGGCCATGGTTGACCGCCTTGTTGGTTCGACGCGATACCGAGTCGAGCCCAACAGCCTCCCCGCGATGCATCGTCGAAAAAACAAAGGCTGACAACCCAAATCCCACAGGCCATGGCGCGTTGCAACAAATGTGGGAGCGGGCGTAGCCCGCGATGCGCCGCGCGGGCGGCGCTCGATCTCAAGGGCACTGCACCCGTCACGGCGAGCACTTGGCGACCTTGATACGGTCCCCCGCCAAGCTTCAAAGCTGTGTAGATACCCTCGCAGCAATAAGGCCATCAGCAACACCCTCAATCCCACTACCTGAAAACCCGCTCAGCGCATCCGCAACACAATCGGGCTCGGACTCGCCGGATCGGTCTTCTCGCGCAGTTCCTTCACCGCCCCGAGGTCCACCGCGCCGCCCTGGTTACCCCAGGCGGTACGCACGAAACTCAGCACCTCGGCAATCTCCCGGTCCGACAGCTGCTCGCGAAACGCCGGCATCCGGTAGGCATCCGGCACCCCGGCGGCGACCACGCGCTGCGCGCCGTTCAAGGTGATGTTGATGCTCGAGGCATGCTCCCGCGCCATCGACGACGAAGCCCCCGCCAGCGGCGGCATCCATTCGCCCTGGCCACGCCCGTCGGCGCCATGGCAGGAGGCACAACGCAGTGCGTAGGTCTGCGCCCCCGGCGCGTCGGCCCTGGCCTCCTGGTACTGCCACGGCGGCCCGTCGCGCCGGGGATCCCCCGGCAGCGACTTGAGGTAGCGGGCAATCGCCGCCAGGTCCTCGTCGCTCATGAACTGCGTGGAGTTGTTGAACGCCTCGGTCATCGAGCCGAACACCACCGCGTGCTGGTTGCGCCCGGTCTTGAGGAACTGCGCGATCTCTGCTTCGCTCCAGCGCCCCAGCCCGGTATTCGGATCGGCGCGCAGGCTCGGTGCGTACCAACCATCGAGCAGGGCGCCGGCAAGGAACGCCGGGCGGCTGCCATCCAGGGCCTTCTCGTTGAACGCCAGTCCGCGCGGGGTGTGGCAACTGCCGCAATGCCCCGGGCCTTCGACGATATAGGCGCCACGGTTCCACAGCGCATCCTCGCCGGCCTTGTCGGCGTAGGGCGCGGAGGCGCTGAACAGGCCGTTCCACAGGGCGATCGGCCAGCGCAGGTTGAGCGGCCAGGGAATCTCCCCCGGCGCGTTGGCCTGCGCCACCGGCGCCACGCCCTTGCTGAAGAAGGCGTACAGCGCCCGCACGTCGTCGTCGCTGAGCTTGGCGTAGGACGGGTAGGGCATCGCCGGGTACAGCCGGCGGCCATCCGGGGTCACGCCATGGCGCACGGCGCGGTCGAAGTCGGCCAGGCTGTAGGCGCCGATGCCGTGTTCGCGGTCCGGGGTGATATTGGTGGCGAAGATCCCGCCCAGCGGCGTGTCCATCTTCAGCCCGCCAGCGAACGGCTTGCCCTCCGGCAGGCTGTGGCAGGCCACGCAGTCGGCGACGCGGGCGACGTACTCGCCGCGGCGCACCGATTGCTCGTCCACCGCGGCATCCGCCTGCGCCGCGAACGGCGAGGACGGGGTGCGGGTCACGTACCAGGCCAGCGCGGCGGCGAGCAGCAGGCACAGCATGGCCAGCAGGCCAAGGGTTCTTGGCAGTCGTTGTGCAGTCATCGGTGCCGCTCCCTTAGCTGAAGGTGTAGCGCGACAGCGGCAGGCTGCGGATGCGCTGGCCGGTCAGGTGCGCCACGGCATTGGCCACCGCCGGTGCGGTGGCCGGCAGCGGCGGCTCGCCGATACCGCCCATCTTCGCTCCGCTTTCGATGATCTTCACATGCACCCGGGCCATGCGTGACGCCGGCAGGATCGGGTACAGGTCGTAGTTGCGCGCCCGTGGCTTGCCGTCGATATACACGGCTTCCTCCACCAGCGCCTGGGACAGCCCCAGGGACACCGCGCCATTGACCTGGGCCTCGACGATCGCCGGGTTGACGATGCTGCCGGGGTCGATGGCCTGCCAGATATCGTGGACGCGCACCTGGCCCTGCTCGATGGACACCTCGGCGATCACCGCCGCTTCCGAGCCGAACGGCGACGCCATGGCCACGCCACGGGCGCGCCGCGAACCGTCCGCGGCCACATAGGGCCCGCGTTTCCAGCCGCCGGACAGCTCGCCCACCGCCTGCAGCAGGGTGGTCAGGCGCGGGTTGTCGCGCAGCAGTTTCAGGCGCAGTTCGAAGGGGTCGTGCTTGCCCTGGTCGGCCAGCTCATCGAGGAAGGCTTCGTAGAAGAAGTCGTTCATCGAGTTGCCCACCGAGCGCCAGTAGCCGAGCATCGCCGGGCCCTTGACGTAGATCTGCGCGACCCGCCGATGGGCGATGGCGTAGGACTTGCCGGCCAGCCCCTCGACCGCGCTCGGGTCGACCTTGTCGCCCTGTTTGCCGGCGATGGCTTCGGTCGGGCCCTCGGTGGCGCTGACCGCTTCCAGGGCCACGGGCAGGCCGTCCTGGTCCAGCGCGGCGCGGAACTTGACCACGGCCATGGGCCGCAGGGCATCGCGCAGGAATTCTTCCTCGCGACTCCAGATCAGCTTGACCGGACGCCCGGTGGCTTTCGCCAGGGCGATCGCCTGCGGGTAGGGGTTGGCGCTGTCGTAGAGAAAATGCCGGCCAAAGAAGCCGCCGAGCAGCGGCGAGTGCAGGGTGATCCTGTCGGTGTCGAGGCCGGTGCGCCGGGCGATATCGGCGCGGAACATGTCCGGCGCCTGGTTCGGCAGCCAGACGTCGAGGCTGCCGTCCGGGTTGAAGCGCGCGGTGGCCGACGGCGGCTCGAGCTGGGCGTGGTTCAGGTACTGGTTGTGGTAGGTGGCCTCGACCCGGGTCGCCGCGCTGCTCCAGGCCGTGCCGAAGTCGCCCTCGGTTTCGGCATCGCGGGCGGGCCCGGGTGCGCTGGCCAGGTGTTCGCGGAAGGCGTCGCTGGAGAAATCCACCGGCATCGGCCGCACTTGCGTATCGGCGCCGGGCTCCTGCCAGTCCACCTGCACGGCTTCCGCCGCGCGCCGGGCATGCCACCAGCGTTCGGCGACCACCGCCACCGCGCCGGGCAGGCGGTGCAGCGAATGCACGCCCTTCATCGCCTTGACCTGGGCTTCGTTGCGGATCTCGCCGACCGTCATGCCCAGGCGCGGCGCGTGTTGCACGGCGGCGTGGAGCATGCCGTCGAGCTTGATGTCGATGCTGTACACGGCCTTGCCGGTGGACTTGTCGTAGGCATCGACGCGCTTGACCGGCTTGCCGATCCAGCGGAACTGGCTGGGGTCGCGCAGGGCGATGCTGTCGGCGTCCGGCACCGGCAGGTCCATGGCCCGTTCGGCCAGTTCGCCGTAGCCGAGGCTGCGGCCCGAGGCGGCATGCAGCACCCGGCCGGGTTCGGTGCTCAGTTCCCCGGGCGCCACGCCGAGGCGCTCGCTGGCGGCCTGCAGGAGCATGGCCCGGGTCAGCGCGCCGAGCTTGCGCATGGTCGGATAGCTGGTGCGCACCGACATGCTGCCGCCGGTGATGCGCATGCCGTTGTCCATCACCACGAACGGCGGGCCGGGCGGGGCGGCTTCCACCAGGAAGCTGGCGGGGTCGACGTCCAGTTCTTCGCCGACGATCTGCGCCATGGCGGTGAAGATGCCCTGGCCGCCTTCCATGAACGAACAGAGCAGGCGCACGCGGCCGTCCGGGCGGATTTCCAGCAGCGCCGGGACCTGGATCGAGCCAGCGCCGGCGCTGGCCGCTTCGACGCGGCCGATGCCCAGCGGAATGCCGCAGCCCAGGACCAGCGCGCCGACCGTGGCGCCGGCGCTGGCCAGCAGGAAACGCCGGCGGGAAAGGTTGACGGGGGCGCCGAGGGGCAGGTTTTCCTCGCTCATCATGCGTTCTCCCCGGCATTGGCGACGTCGTGCACCGCGGCGCGGATCGCGTTGTAGGTACCGCAGCGGCACAGGTTGACCATCGCCGCCTCGATCTCGGCATCGCTGGGCCGGGCGTTGTGCTTGAGCAGGGCGGTGGCGGCCATTACCTGGCCGGACTGGCAGTAGCCGCACTGGGCCACCTGGTGGCGGACCCAGGCGTCGACCACGCGCTTGCCGACGCTATCGGCCTCCACCGCCTCGATGGTGGTGATCTCGCGGCCGACCACGGCGGCCACCGGGGTGACGCAGGCGCGCACCACGTTGCCGTCGATCAGCACCGAGCACGCGCCGCACTGGGCCAGGCCGCAGCCGTACTTGGTCCCGGTCAGGCCGAGGTCGTCGCGGATCACCCAGAGCAGGGGCGTGTCCGCGTCGGCGTCGACCTGATAGGTCTGTTGGTTGATTCGCAGGTCCATGGGGCTCACCAGTCATCGGTCGGTTGGGGGCGTGTTCTAGGGTTGTGTGTGCGCGAAAAGGCGCATCGCCCGGTCAGGAAACGCTAGCACAGGGGTGGGAAAGCGATGAGCGGGCCGCTTCGCTAGCTGCTAGCGATCAGATTGATCAATGCGCGTCCTGTGCCTGCCCGTCGTCGTAGCGCAGGGCCTCGATCACCAGGCCCATGGCCCGCGATACCTCGCGCTGGCTGGAGTAGTACAGGTGAAAGCCGGGGAAGCTTCGCCAGCAGTCCGGCAGCACCGGCAGCAGGCGGCCGCTGTGCAGGTACGGACCGGCCAGCTCCTCCGGCACATAGGCCAGCCCGTGCCCGCTCAGGGCGGCGTTGAGTACCTGGTAGATGCCGTTGAACACCAGGCGTCCGCTGACCCGCACGTTCAGCTCGCGCTCGCCGTGCAGCAGCTCCCAGGCGTAGAGATTGCCCAGGGTCGGCAGGCGCAGGTTGATGCAGTCGTGGTTCATCAACTCGTCCGGGCTGCGCGGCGGCGCGCGTTCGGCCAGGTACTCCGGGGCCGCGACGATCACCATGCGAAAGTCCGCGGCGATGCGCACCGCGCAGATGTCCTTCGCCAGGCTGTCACCCAGGCGCACGCCGAAGTCGTAGCGGGCCTGGACGATATCGGTCAGGGCGTAGTCCGAGTGCATTTCCAGCTGCAGGCGCGGGTAGCGGCGCAGCAGCGGTGCGAGTTTCGGCCAGAGCAGGGTATCGATGGCGTGATCGCTGGCGGTGATGCGCAGTGTGCCGCCGGGGGTGTCGCCGAGCTCCGCCACCGCCAGCAGTTGCGCCTCGATATCGCTCAGGCGCGGGCCGACGGCGTCGAGCAGGCGTTCCCCGGCTTCGGTCAGGGCGACGCTGCGGGTGGTGCGGGTCAGCAGGCGGATGTCGAGGCGCTTTTCCATCTCGCGGATGGTGTAGCTGAGCATCGATTGCGACATGCCCAACTGCGCCGCCGCGCGGGTGAAATTGCGCTCGCGGGCCACGGCCATCAGGGCGAGGAGTTGGCTGTAGGGTTCCTTGGCCATGGGCTGGGCTCTCGGGTGGCGGGCAGCGAGTCTAGTGAGCGGGGATCGATGGAAAAACCCGAGTGACGCGCATGCACCTATGAACGGAATCGATGAATCGGCTCGTCCGCGTCCAGGCGCAGGGCGGCGATCAGCAGGGCCATGGCCCCCGAGGGCTGGCGCCGGCTCGGGTAGTACAGGTGCAGGCCGGGCCAGGTCGGGGAGTAGGCCTCCAGCAGGCGCACCAGGTGCCCGGAACGCAGCCAGGGCGCGGCCATTTCCTCCGGCACGTAGGCCAGGCCGAGGCCGGCCACGGCGGCGTCGAGGCAGTCGATGATGCTGCTGAAGGTCAGCTGGCCATCGACCCGCACGTGCAGTTCACGACCGTCGCGGACGAACTCCCAGGGCCAGATGTTGCCGTGGGTGGCCAGGCGCAGATTGATGCAGTTGTGCTGCACCAGCTCCTCCGGCGACTGCGGCGCGGGGTGGCTGGCGAGCCAGGTGCGGGTGGCGACCAGGGCGAAGCTGACGTCCGCGGCGATGCGCACGGCGATCATGTCCTGGGCCAGGGAGTCGCCCAGGCGCACGCCGGCATCGAAGCGTTCGGCGACGATGTCCACCAGGGCATTTTCGGTGGAGATCTCCACCTTGATTCCCGGGTATTGCGGCAGGAAGCGCTTGAGCTTGCCCATCAGTACCCAACGCACGGCGTGGTCCGAGGCGGTGATGCGAATGGTGCCGGTGGGGCGGTCGCGCAGTTCGTCGAGGGCGGCCAGTTCGGCATCGATCTGCGCCATCTGCGGTGCGACGTTGCGCAGCAGGCGTTCGCCGGCCTCGGTGGGTACCACGCTGCGCGAGTTGCGCGACAGCAGGCGCACGCCGAGACGGGCTTCGAGGGTGCGCACCGAGTGGCTCACGGCGGTCTGCGACAGCCCCAGGCGTGCCGCGGCCCGGGTGAAACTGCGTTCCTCGGCGACGGCGAAGAATACGCCGAGGCCGGCGAAGGCATCGCGCAGGATGCGGTGTTCCATGTCAGCGGCCGCGGCGGCGCGAGACCACGGCCTCGATGTTCTTGCGGCCGATCAGTTTCGGCTGCTCGGGTTCGCCGAGCCATTTGTACATCACCAGGCAGTCGACCAGGCCGAGGCGGCCGTGGCGGTAGGCCTTGGGCAGGCGGCCGACGGTTTCGAAGCCGAGCTTGTTCCACAGGGCGACGGCGACTTCGTTGCTGGCCACCACCGAGTTGAACTGCAGGGCGAGGAAGCCGCAGGCGCGGGCCAGTTGCTGGGAGTGTTCGCACATCTGCCGGGCGATGCCGCGACCCCGGGCGGCTTCGCTGACCATGTAGCCGCAGTTGCCGACATGGCTGCCGGGGCCGGCGGCGTTGGCCTTGAGAAAGTAGGCGCCGAGCAGCTCGCCGTGTTCTTCGGCGACCAGGGTGTGCAGGGGGATATCGAGCCACAGCTGGCGGGCCTGCTCCTGGGTCATGGCGGGGTCGTAGGCGTAGGTTTCCCGGGCCGCGATGATGGCCTGGAAGGTGGGCCAGAAACGGTCGAAGTCGGCGGCGGTCATCGGGCGGATCTGCAGCATGGGGGGATTCTTCGTTGTGGCGGGGTGGGGGGCATTCTAGTGGATGGGGTCGGGTATTTGGGATTCGGCTTTTGGGAGGGCCTGGGGTTCTTGCGTCAAGGGCACCGGGTGCCTGTCTGGAGTCTTGCAGCGCTCTCAAGATCGAGCGCCGCCCGCGCGGCGCTTCGCTGTGCATGGCGATACTCTTTTAGCGCCCTTGAGATCGAGCGCCGTCCGCACGGCGCATCGCGGGCTACGCCCGCTCCCAGTGTGCCCGGCATGGGCCAAAATCAGTCACCTGAAAGCGGTGACCAGAATGAGTGACGACAACTGTAGTGAAACGCAAGGTGGACGCCGTGAGGCCAAGCTGAAAGAAGCGCGTACAGCGAGGCTGGATGTGGGCGATTAGCGTGCTGGGAACCGCGAAATCCGACTGTCACCGAAAGACGCATCCAGTAGAGCCTGGCGGCACGAGCCGAAGGTTTTGGCACCTTACCCGGGGAGATCTCGGGCGCGTCAGCGTCTGAGAAGTCAGCAGAAGCCGTAGTAGCGAAGAAGGACGGTAATGCGTCTAGAGCAAAGGGCGGAAGGATCAACAACACCCGTAATGAATCTCTGTGCATTGAGCCAGAGCTCTTTGAAACCGAGCCCGGAAAAAAAAATGCTTTGGCATCAACGGGCTGGCCGGACATGAACGCCGGGTGGATCCCGGAGAGAACAGGAAAGGAAAGAGCGAGTGATGTGCCAGACGGAGCATGAATCTGGAGACGTGTTGAGCGAAATCAGCGTGGAGCATGTAGTTGAAGCCAGCAACATGCGCCGGGCGCTCAAGAAAGTCCGAGCCAACCAAGGCGCCCCGGGCGTCGACGGCATTGCTGTCGAAGACCTCGAAGCWSMTTTGGCATCAACGGGCTGGCCGGGCATCAAGGAAAAGCTGCTGAACGGGACCTACAAACCCGGGCCGATCAAAGGCAAGACGATCGGCAAACCTGACGGTGGAGAAAGGCTGCTGGGCATTCCCAACACGCAGGATCGAGTGATCCAGCAGGCGGTAAGCCAGCAACTGACGAAACTGTGGGATAGCGACTTCAGCGAGCACAGCTACGGGTTTCGACCCGAACGCAGCAATCTCGATGCAATCAGGGCAGCCAAGGCTTTCGTGGTGAGTGGCAAGACCTGGGTGGTCGACGTGGATATCGAGGCGTTCTTCGACGAGGTCAATCACGACCGACTCATGTCTCGCATTACCCGCGACATCCGGGACAAGCGACTGAGTCAGTACCTTGGAGCGAACTTGCGAGCGGATCTGATAC
>NZ_JAVYJH010000052.1:0-13838 GCF_032621685.1 Pseudomonas sp. zfem002
AAGGATGTTACCGACTATATCGTGAAGTTTTACAACCAGGATCGACTGCATTCGACCCTGGGTTATCTACCGCCCAACCAGTATGAGCGGCAAATAGCCTGAGCTCCCACATTGCGGTGTCCGGAAAAAGTTGACCAGCTCATGTTGGTTCGACTCGATACCGAGTCGTGCCCAACAGCCTCCCCGCGATACATCGCCGAAAAAACAAAGGCTGACAACCCAAATCCAACAGGCCATGGCACGTTGCAACAAATGTGGGAGCGGATTCATCCGCGATGCGCCGCGCGGGCGGCGCTCGATCTCAAGAGCGCTGCAAGACTCAAGACAGGCACCTGGCGGCCTTGATGCGGTCCCCCGACAAGCCTTCGAAGATGTGTAGATACCCATGCAGCGATGAGTCCATCAGCATCACTACAAGAACAACACCCCCACCAACTCCGTCCGATTCCGCACCCCCACCTTCCTGAACAGATTGATCAAATGCGTCTTCACCGTCGGCAACCCCAGCCCCAGTTCCCGTGCCAGGGTCTTGTTGCAGGCGCCCCCTTGCAGCAACAGGGCAATTTCCCGCTCCCGCGGAGTCAATCCACATCCACCCATCCGATCCGGCGCGGGCGCCGGCAGTTGCCGTGCGGCCATCTGCATCAGGCCGTGCAACGGTAGCAGCCGCTCCAGCTCCGCCGCACTGAACGCTCCCAGCGAACCCTCGCGCAGCAGCGACACCCCGGCCGCCAGGCGCCCATCCACCCAGGCCATGATCTCCACCACATCCACCACCCGGTGCTGATCGAGAAAACCCAGGTACTCCCGGCCATGGGCCGCGTCGTGATGGGCCAGGCCCTGGCGCAGCGACACCACCGGCAGGCCGATGGCCTTGCAGTTGTCCGGCTTGAGCGGATCGAGATGGCGATAGTGCTCCAGGTAGCGGTGATGCATAGGCGCCTGCATGCCCAGCAACTGGAAGTCGCAGGCCTGCAACTGCTCGTCGATGCGGTAGAACGCGGCCAGGCTGGCCGGCACTTGCTGGCTGAAGGCCTGCAGGCAGTAGCGACCGAGGTCCTGGGCGCTGTTCATGCTGCGTCCAGCAGGGCGCGGACCCTGTCCACGGCAGCAAGGGCGCAGTTGGCGTCCATCGCTTCCGAAGCACCGGACACGCCGATGGCGCCGATCACCTGGCCGTCATGCAGAAACGGCTCGCCACCGCCGAACAACGCCAGCCCGGGCTGCAGCGGCAAGCCTTCGCGTACCGCCGGCGAGGCGTTCTGCAGGCGCTCCTGCCATTGCGCGGTGGACACGCCGAAGCCGGCGGCGGTCTGTGCCTTGTGCAGGGCGATGGCCTGGCACGGCCGCGGTGCGCCGTCCATGTGCGCGCTGTGGATCGGCTGGCCGCTGGCGTCGACCAGCACCAGGCTGACCCGCAGGCCGGCCTGTTCGGCGAAGTCGACGGCGGCACCCAGGGCGGCCATGGCCAGGCGCAGGGTGAGGGTGGCTTGCTGACGCAGCAGGGTTGTCATGGGGTGGATTCCTCTACGGGAGATGCGGAAGGGCCGCGCAGGCGCAGCAGTACCTGCCAGAGGCAGTACAGCACCAGCAGGGCGGCGGCGATGTTCATGGCCCAGGGCCCGCCCAGGTGGGCGGCGAGCACCCCGGCGAGCAGGCCGCCGATGGCGTCGAAGCCGAAGCGGGTCGAGGTGTAGATCGACACCACGCGGCCGCGCAGGGCCTCCGGGGCCTGGCTTTGCAGGAGGATATTGGTGCCGACGTTGTTGATGGTCACACCGAAGCCGAGGATCGCCATGGCCAGCAGCGACAGGGGCAGGCTGCGGCTGCTGGCGAACAGCAGCAGGCCGAGGGCGCTGGCGATGGCGGAAAACAGGATCAGGCCGCGCAAGCGGTCGGCGCCCTGGTGCCCGGCCAGCAGCACGGTGGACAGCAGCGAGCCAAGCCCGGCGGCACCCCACAGCCAGCCGAGGGTGCGCGCGTCGCCGGCGAAGATGTCGTGGGCGAACACCGGCAGCAGCACGGCATAGGTCGAGGCCGTGAGGTTGACCACCAGCACGCCGAAGATCAGGCCGCGCAGCGAGGCCGAGCGCAGGACGTAGTCGAGGCCTTCGCGGAACAGGTTGCGCATGTCGCCGCTGGCCTTTTCTCCCGGTGCCAGGCGGATCGCCAGCAGGCCGAGGATCAGCCCGCCATAGGACAGCGCATTGAGGGCGAAGCACAGCGCCTCGCCGGTCAGGGCCAGGAGCAGGCCGGCCAGCGGCGGGCCGACGAAACGCGAGCAGGTGAACAGCATGGCGTTGAGCGCCAGGGCGTTGGGCAGGTCGTCGCGGTCGTCCACCAGGCGGCTGAGCAGCGACTGGCGCAGCGGCGTGTCCACTGCGTTGAGGATGCCGAGGGTGGCGGCGAGCAGGACGATCAGGGTCGGGTTGATCAGCTCCAGCCAGGTCAGCCCGGCGAGGACCAGGGCCTGGATGCCGAGCAGGCTTTCCACCTGCATCAGCAGGCGGCGCTTGTCGTGGCGGTCGATCCAGGCGCCGGCGATCGGCCCCACCAGCAACTGCGGCAGCAGGGTGGCGCAGGTGGTGATGCCGAGCAGCGCCGCCGAGCCGGTCAGGCGATAGACCAGCCAGGACAGCGCCACGGTCTGCACCCAGGTGCCAAGGGTCGAGACCGCATGGCCGATGAAGTACAGACGGAAATTGCGGTGATGCAGGGCCCGCAGGACATTGGGCCAGCGGTTCGGTTGCACAGCTTTCACGATCGGAGACGCCATTTGCCGGAGGAAGAACGGGGTCGCCGCCAGCGAATCCCGCGCCAGACTCTACCGGCTTGCGCCATCGGCGTCTTGCCTGTGCCTGTCGTCGGCATGGATTTGCCTGCCAGGCCGCCGCGGCATGCTGGCACGGACGGTCAAGTGCCCGGCACCCGGGTGCAAGACGAAGCCGGCGCGATTGCGCTCAACTCGTGGTTTTTCACTGCCGAACGGTGGGCGCTGATGTTTTTCAGGAACGATCATTGGGTGCGGGAACTGCAGGCGCTGCTGGCGCGGGTCAGTGAGGGGCAGCGCTGGGCCGATCTCGAAACACCGCACTTGCAGCGCCACCCGGCCGTGCTCGCGGCCCTGGCCGGGCTGGTCGCGCAGCGCGAGCAGGAGCAGCGCCAGCTCGGCGAGGCGCACAGCCTGGGCGAGGCACTGCGCGCCCAGGTCGAGCAGGCGCAAGGCCAGGGCCACGCCGCCGCGGCGCAGGTCGAGCGCATGGAACAACGCTGCGCCGACCTCCAGGCCAGCCTCGACGAGCTCCAGCGCCAGCTCGACGGCCAGCGCCAGCAGGCGGCGATCTGGGCGCAGCTGGAAGCCACCATCACCGAAGGCACCTGGGACATCAAGGTGGTCCAGGGCGATCTGCAGCACCCCGACAGCCATATGCGCATCTCCAAGCAGTTCCGCGCCGTCATGGGCTACGCCGCGGGCGAGTTGCCGGATGGTTGGGACGCCCAGGTCAGCATCACCCACCCGGACGACCTGGCGCAGGTCATGGCGCTGTTCGAGCGCGAGATCGTCAAGCCCGGCGGCACGGGCGAGTATGTCTGCGAATACCGCATGCGCCACAAGACCCGCGGCTATATCTGGTGCCGCGAACGCGGCTGCGCGGTGCGCGACGAGCGCGGTGCGCTGACCCGGGTGATCGGCGCGGTGCGCGATATCAGCGACGAGCGCAGCGCCCAGGACAGCCACGAACGCATGCTCGCGCAGAACCAGACCACCTACGCGCAGATCGCCACCGTGGTCGGGGTGATCAAGAGCATCGCCGAGCAGACCAACCTGCTCGCGCTGAATGCCGCCATCGAGGCGGCGCGGGCCGGGGAAGTGGGGCGCGGCTTCTCGGTGGTGGCCGAGGAAGTGAAGAAACTGGCCAACAGTACGCGCCAGGCCACGCAGCAGATCCAGTCGATGCTGGAGGAGCGCTGAAACAGTATCCGGCGCCGAATGCCGGCGCCGGTATTCTGCCGCGGGCATGACTGGAAAATATTCCCAACACTGCAGTAAGCGAACATTCATTGATTCAGGTCATTGTCTGGCGAAGTTGATTTAATTATTCGCGCGCGGTTTTTTTATATATTGAAAAACCCGTGAATAATATTCGTCGCAATAATGGCTATGCGCTATTAGTGAGCGTAAGCTATGCGCCGTCCCCGCTTGGGGCCTCCCGGCCAGCAAGGCGAACCGTGACCTGCACAGCAACACTGCGCGGTGGCGTGCGTTCGTCTGCGCCACTGTCATTCTGTGTGTTCGGATCGCGTTGATGCCCATTAGCCAGAATCTTTCCGAGATCTTCATACAAACACTCGAGCAGGCCATCGACAGTGTCGTGGCGATCGATGCCGACAATCGCGTGGTGCTGTTCAACAGTGCCGCGGAAAAGTTGTGGGGTTTCACGCGCGACGAAGTACTGGGCAACAACGTCAGCATGCTGGTCCCGGAAACCATCCGCGCCCGGCACGACGGTTATGTCGATGCCAACCGCCGTACCGGCATCAACAAGATCGTCGGCACCACCCGCGACGTACCGATCCACAAGAAGGACGGCACCCAGCGCTGGGGCTCGATGTCCATTTCGCGGGTCGAGAGCGACGGGCAGATCCTCTACACCGCCTTCGTCAAGGACGTCACCGAGCAGCGCAAGGAGCGCAAGCGCGCCAAGCTGCTGTCGCTGGTCGCCGACCAGACCGACAACGCGATCTTCATCACCGATGGCGGCGGCAAGGTGGTGTACGTCAACAAGGGCTTCGAAAAACTCTTCGGCTACAGCCTCGAAGAAATCGAATGCTGCCTGCCGGCCGAGCTGCTGGTGCCGCAGTTGCCGCTGCAGCGCATGGCCGAATTGCGCCGCGGCCTGCACGGCGGGCGCTCGTTCCGCGTCGAGGAGCTGCTGCAGGTCAAGGGCGGCGAGCGGATCTGGTGCAACGTGGCGATCAACCCGGTGTTCGGCGCCAATGGCGAGCTGGCCCAGACCGTCACGGTGCTCACCGACATCACCGCCTCGAAGATCCACCAGGTGCTGCAGCACTGCATCCTCGACGCCATGGTCCGCGAGATGCCGCTGGAGTCGGTGATGGACCTGCTATGCCGGGAAATCCAGCGGATGTCGCCGGATGTGCGCGCCGCGGTGATCCAGATCGGCGAAGACGGCACCCTGCACCCGCTGGCCGCCCCGGGCTTTTCCGAGCGCTATGGCCAGTTGGTGGAAGGCCGGCCGATCCGCGACTGCATCGGCTCGTCGAGCGTCGCCGCCTGCCGCGGCGAGATGATCTACGTCCGCGATGTCGGCAGTGATCCGCACTGGACCAGCATCCGCGACGAGTGCCAGGGGCTGGGCATCCGCAGTTCCTGGTCGATTCCGATCAAGGACTCCAAGGGCCTGGCCATCGGCGTGCTGACATTCTACTACGCCGAGCACCGCACGCCGTCGGCCCTGCAGCAGCAGATCGTCGAGGTGGTCATTCCGCTCTGTGCCCTGGCCATGGAGCGCGAGGTCGACCGCGAGAGCATTCGCCAGTTGGCGTTCTACGACAGCCTGACCCGCCTGCCCAACCGCAGCCTGCTGCACGCCAAGGCCGACCATGCGCTGATCGAGGCGCGGCGCAGCAAGCGTGCGCTGGCGGTGCTGTTCATCGACCTCGACCGCTTCAAGCAGATCAACGATTCCCTTGGCCACCCGGCGGGCGACGAGCTGCTCAGGCTGATCGCCCAGCGCCTGAGCGCCAGCGCCGAGATCGTCGGCCGGCTGTCTGGCGACGAGTTCGTCGTGGTCCTGCCGGACTGCGATGCCGAGCGGGTCAACGATGTCATCGAGGAACTGCGCCAGGCCATCACCCAGCCTTGCCAGATCGCCGGTTCCTGCTTCTCGCCGTCGGCCAGCATCGGCGTGTGCCTGTACCCGCGTGACGGCCACGACATGAACACGCTGATCCACCGCGCCGACATGGCCATGTACCAGGCCAAGCATTCCGGGCGCGGCCGTTTCAGTTTCTTCAGCCATGAGCTGAACGAGCTGGCGCAGCAACGCCAGGCGCTGGAAAGTGCCCTGCGCGAGGCCATCGAGCAGGGCGCGCTGCAGCTGCACTACCAGCCGCAGGTGAATATCGAGGACGGCCAGGTCTACGGCGTCGAGGCCCTGGCCCGCTGGACCCACCCGGAATTCGGCGTGGTCTCGCCGGCGCGTTTCATTCCCCTGGCCGAAGAATGCGGGCTGATCACCGAGCTCGGGCACTGGGCGGTCCGCGAAGCCTGCCGGCAACTGGCGGTGTGGCGCGGCAAGGGTCTGAACATCCCGTCGGTGTCGGTGAACCTGTCGCCGAGCAATTTCCACAACCTCGACCTCGCCGGGATGATCAGCGAGGTCCTCGACCAGCACGGCCTGGCGGCCCGCGACCTGACCATCGAACTGACCGAGAACCTGCTGCTGGACACCAATCCGAGCACCCTGAAAGTGCTCCACGAGCTCAATGCCCAGGGCATCCGCCTGGCCATGGACGATTTCGGCACCGGTTATTCCAGCCTGAGCTATCTGCGCAAACTGCCGATACAGGAACTGAAACTGGACCGCAGTTTCGTCCTCGACCTGGAAGCGGATGAAACCAGTCGGGCGCTGAGTGACGCGGTGATGCGCATCGGCGACAGCCTGCGCCTGAAAGTGGTGGCCGAAGGTGTCGAAGAACACGGCCAGTACCGGATTCTCAAGGACCAGGGTTATCACGTTGCCCAGGGCTACCTGCTGTCGAAGCCACTCACGCCGCAGGACCTGGAAACCTGGATGATGAAGTGTTGAAGCATTGACCGGGCACGCTGCCTGTCACTTTCGCAAAATCTGGAGGTAACCCTCATGTTTTCAGCCTACCGGCGGCTCAAGCAGGAGCTCGCCCAAGCCCGCGACCTGCTGTCGTCACTCGAACAGGTCAAGCAGAGCCTGGACAGCGAGATGCTCGTGCTGCAATTGAGCTCGCGGGGTGACGTCACCTCGGTCAACGCCAGGTTCCTGAGCGAAATGCAGTACGCGGCGAACGCCGTGCAGGGCAAGGTGCTGTTCGACCTGGTCCCGGAATACGCGCGCGGGACCAACCACTTCAACCTGATGAAGCGCGCGATCCAGGGTGGCGAACACTGGGCCGGGGCCTTGCAGCTCAAGCGTGGCGACGGCAACGAAGCCTGGCTGCGGGCGATCGTGCAGCCGATCCGCGACAAGGATGGGCAGATCATCTACGTATCGCTGTACGCCAACGACCTGACCCGCACCATCGAGACCTCGCGCGAGCGCGAGAACCTGATCGAAGCCTTGCAGCGTTCCACCGCGGTGGTCGAGTTCGACCTGCAGGGCAATGTGCTCAACGCCAACGAGCGTTTCCTCCAGGCCATGGGCTACAGCCTCAAGGACCTGCAGGGCAAGCATCACCGGATGTTCTGCGAGACCGCCGAATGCATGTCGCCGCAGTACGAGCGCTTCTGGGAGAAGCTGCGCCGCGGCGAATTCATCGCCGATCGCTTCAAGCGCATCGACAGCCATGGCCGCGTGGTCTGGCTGGAGGCGACCTACAACCCGATCTCCGATACCCATGGCCGGCTGTACAAGATCGTCAAGTTCGCCACGGTGATCACCGACCAGGTCAATCGCGAGATCGCCGTGTCCGAGGCCGCGGAGATCGCCTTCAGCACCTCGCGGCACACCGATGACAGCGCGCGCCGCGGCAGCGTGGTGATCCAGGAAACCGTCGACGTGATCCAGGGCCTGGCGGTGCAGATGGCGGCGGCGGTGGAGGGTATCGCCGCGCTGGACAGGCAGTCGCAGCTGGTCGGCAGCATCGTCAAGAGCATCGGCGGCATCGCCGACCAGACCAACCTGCTGGCGCTCAACGCGGCGATCGAAGCGGCGCGGGCCGGCGAGCAGGGCCGCGGTTTTGCCGTGGTCGCCGACGAGGTGCGCCAGCTGGCCTCGCGCACCACCAAGGCCACTGAGGAAATCGTCGACGTGGTGACGCAGAACCAGAAGCTGGCCGAGGAGGCCGTGCGCATCATCGAGCAGGGCAAGCTGCATGCCGAGCAGGGCCTGGAGCTGTCGGCGCAGGCGGGTGATGTGATCGTGGAAATCCAGGACGGGGCGCAGAAGGTGGTGAATGCGGTGGGGCAGTTCACCAATCAGTTGTCCAGTTGAGTGTGAGGTTGTAGGGGCTGGTTTGCTTGCGATCGGCATGGGGCAACGTTGACGGTATGGCGGGAAATCACATCAAGGCTGCCAGGCGCCTGCCTCAAGCCTTGCAGCGCCCTCCAGATCGAGCGCCGCCCGCGCGGCGCATCGCGGATGAATCCGCTCCCACATTTGTTGCAACGTGCCATGGCCTGTTGGATTTGAGTTGTCAGCCTTTGTTTTTTCAGCGATGCATCGCGGGGAGGCTGTTGGGCTCGACTCGGTATCGAGTCGAACCAACAAGGCGGTCAACCATGGCCTGACAGACATAGGTACGTTGCAACAAATGTGGGAGCGGATTCATCCGCGATGCGCCGTGCGGGCGGCGCTCGATCTCAAGGACGCTGCAAGGCTTGAGGCAGGCACCTGGTGGCCTTGATGCGGTTCCCCGACAGCCTTCGAAGATGTGTAGATACCCATGCCGATCGCAGGCAAGCCAGCTCCTACAACGTACATGAGCTACTGCCCGGCACCATCCTGTGCCGCCTGCAACACCCGCAACAGATTCCCGCCCCAGATCGCCGCCAGGTCGTCCTCGCTGTACCCCGCCTGCAACAGGCGCTGGCTGATCAGCGGCAGCTGGCTGACATCCTCCAGCCCGGTCACGCCACCACCGCCATCCCAGTCCGCGCCGATGCCCACATGCTGCGGGCCGACCACGTCGAGGATATGCAGCACATGCTTCATGAACACATCGAGATCGGCGCGGGGCTGGGCGTAGCGCCGGTCGATCTCCGCCCGCTCGGCGAACAGCGCGCGGGTCTGCTGCGGATCGAGGGCGGCGAGGTTGCGAAAGCGTCCGCCGAGGGCCGCCAGGGCCTTGTTGCGCTCGGGGTTGACCGCCAGGGGGATCAGGTAGTCGCTGTAGGCGGTGACCTGGATCACCCCACCCTTGGCCGCCAGCCGTCGCAGGCGCTCATCGTCGAGGTTGCGCGGGTGGGCGTTGACCGCGCGGCTGCTGGAGTGGGAGGCGATGATCGGTGCGCTGGACAGTTCCAGGACCTGGTCGAAGGTCGCGTCGGAGGCATGCGAGACATCCAGCAGCAGCCCCAGGCGATTGGCCTCGCGCACCAGGGCGCGGCCCTTGTCGTTGAGGCCGTGCCACTCCGGCAGGGCGGTAGACGAGTCGGCGAAGCTGTTGCTGGCGAAGTGCACCAGGCCCAGCATGCTCAGGCCCTGGCGCTGGTAGGTGCGCAGCAATCCGGGATCGGCGGCCAGCGGTTCGGCGTTCTCCATACTGATGAACACCACGCGCTTGCCGCTGGCGGCGATGCGCCGGGCATCCGCGGCGCTGCGGGCGAGGGCGAAGGCGTCGGGCTGGCGGTCGATCATGTCGCGGATGCGCTGCAGGGTGGCCAGGCCATAGGCGCTGGCCTGGGCCAGCCCGGCTTCGTCGCGCGGGCCCTGGGGCGTGTAGATGGCGAAGAAGCCGCCATCGAGGCCGCCCTCGCGCATGCGCGGCAGGTCCACCTGGCTGCCGTCGGTCTGGCTGTCGTGGCGCAGGTTGATGTCCCAGCCGGGACGGGTCAGTTGCAAGGGGGTGTCCAGGTGGCTGTCGAGGACCAGCAGGCGCTGGTGCAGAGCCAGCACCTCGGGGCTGACCTGGGGCTCGGCGGCCTGGGCGGCCAGGCTCGCCAGGGCGAGTAACAGAAGCGGGGCTTTCATGGGCGGTTCCACCGGTAGGGGGCCGCACCCGCGGGTGCGGCCGCGGGCTTAGAAGTCGGCGCTGAGGGTGGTCTGGAAGGTCCGTGGCGAGCCTGGCCGGAACACCGCCGGGCCGCTGGTGCTGGTGAGGATGTAGCCCAGGTAGTCCTTGTCGAACAGGTTGTCGATGTTGAAGCGCAGCTTGACGCTCTTCAGCGCGCCGTCACCCCAGACGCCGCCACCCAGGTCGAGATAGGCGCTGTACAGGGTGTAGCCCGGCACCTGCTCGCTGTTGGTGAAGTTGCTGTAGCGCTCGCCGATGAAGCGCGCCGAGAGGTTGACGATCGCCCACGGCGTGATCTCCCAGGTGATGCCGCTCTGGGCCAGCCAGCGCGGGCTGTCGGGCAGGTCGTTGCCGTCCAGGGCGAGACCCGCGGCATCGTTCTGGAACTGCGCGCGGTTGTAGGTGAGGGCGCCGTTGAGCACCACTTTGTCGGCGAGCACCCCGGGCTTCCACTGGCCGCTCAGTTCGCTGCCGTAGGCCTGGGCCTTGCCGACGTTCTGGTACCAGGTTTCCACCTGGCTGCTGCCGGGCACCGGCGCGGCGAAGGCCTGCAGGCGGTTGTCGAAGTCGCTGCGATACAGCGCCCAGGCCAGGTTGAAGGTCGGCCGGTTGAGGCGCCAGCCGAGCTCGTAGTTCTTCGCCCGTTCCGCTTCCGGCGCCGGTGCCTGGGGGCTGGCGGCGCGGTAGATGTCATCGGCGCCGCGGGGCAGGGCCATGTTCTCGGAGTACGAGGCGAACACCTGGCTGCTGTCGGTGAGGTTGTAGACCGCGCCCACCTGCGGCAGGAAGCCGTCGCGCCAGGTGGTGGAAAGGCGCGGGCTGCGGTGGTTGATGTAGTCGCCGGCGTTGCGCTGGCCTTCGATGCGGTAGTCCAGGTCGAGGCGCTTGAAGCCGTACTGCAGGAGCAGGCGGTCGTCGAGCAGCGACCAGGTGTCTTTCAGGTGCAGCTGCAGCGAATCGCGGGTCGAGGTGAAGTCGCCCTGGCGGTGTACCGGTTCGTCGCGCAGGGCATCGCCGGCCGGGCTGCCGTCGGTGAGGTTGTAGCGCGCCTGCAGGCGATTGAACACGTCCTTCTCCGCCCATACCCCGGCTTCCAGGCGGTGATCGCCCAGTTGCCACTGCAGCCCGGTGCGCGCGCCGTAGCGGTGCCCGCTGAGGGCCGAGAGGCCGTACTGCACGCCGCGCGGGGCGAACAGACCGGGCACGCCGGCCTCGGCCCGGTGCAGGGCCAGCGAGGTGGCGTAGGCCTCCGGCGACACGCCGTAGCCGCGCTTGCCCTCGTAGTAGAGGGTGGCGTACTGGGTCAGGTCGTCGTTCAGGCGCAGTTCGCCGCCGAGGCTGTAGAGAGTGTCGCGGCGCTGGTTGATGGCCTGCTTGTAGTACTGGTTGTAGCCGCTGTTGCTGTACTTCACCCCCGGCGCGGTCGGGGCCAGGTCGGGCAGGTAGTCGAGGTAGGGGAAGTCGCGTCCGGAACGGCCGAAGGGGTCGTTGGCGGTGCCGTGGTACTGGGCCAGGCTGACGTAGGGCGAGTCGAAGTCGTGGAAGGCGTTGTGCACCGCGCGCACCCAGACACTGTTGCCGTCGCCGAAGCGGTAGCGCACCTTCGCCTCGAGGTGCTCGCGGTCGATGGTGCCGGGGCCGCGCCACAGGTCGCCGTCGATCTTCGAGCGGCTGACATAGGCCGACAGGCCCTGGTGCTCACCCGTCTGCAGGCGCACGAAACTGCGCCGCAGGCTGTCGCTGCCCAGGGTGTAGGACAGGCTCGCTCCGGGCGTCGGCGCCGGGTTACTGGTCTGGTAGTCGACGTAGGGGCCGAGGGAGGCGTAGCCGGACTGGGTGACATCGCCGGCGCCGGTGGAGGCGGTGACCCGCTCGGTGTTCTCGTTGTCGACGTAGCGGTAGATCGGGCTGCCACCGAACTGGTCGCTGCGGCCCAGGGGCACGCCGTCGATGGAGAAGCCGATCTGCTGCAGGTTGAAGGCGCGCACGAACACCGAGTTGCCGAACTCGTACAGGCCCAGGGCGTCGTTGACCTGGACGTTGAAGCCGGGCAGGGCTTCGAGCATCTTCAGGCCGGAGGTGCCGGCCGGCGCCGAGAGCAGGGCCTGGTGGGAGATGGCCAGGGTGTTGCTGATACGGTCTTCGCCGATGGCGGCGCTGGCTTCGGTGACGCGCGCGCCGACCACCTGGACCTTGTCCAGGGTGGTGTCGGCGGCCCAGCCGGGGCTGCTGAGCAGGCCGCCGAACAGCAGGCCGGAGAGGTGGCGCGGGGTGAGCAGGGGGAAACGCTGATTCATGGGCATTCCTTGGCGAACGGTTCAGTCAGAGCCCGGCGTGGGCCTGGGCGAGGTAATCGGGGCTGACCCAGGCGTGCAGGTCGAAGTCCTGTTGCAGGTAGCCGTGGCGGACCAGGAACTGCTTTTTCAGGTCCAGCGCGGCGAGGTTGCGTGGCGCCAGGTTCGGCACCAGTTCGCGACCGCGCAGGCTGTCGACGATGAAGGCAGCGTCCGGCAGGAAGGTCACCCGGGTCAGCAGCGATGCCGCCGCCTCGGGGAACTGCTCGATCCAGCGCCCGGCGCGAATCGCCGCGCGCAGGAAGGCCACCACCACCT
This sequence comes from Pseudomonas sp. zfem002, assembly GCF_032621685.1. Taxonomy (NCBI): domain Bacteria; kingdom Pseudomonadati; phylum Pseudomonadota; class Gammaproteobacteria; order Pseudomonadales; family Pseudomonadaceae; genus Pseudomonas; species Pseudomonas sp. zfem002. The sequence goes on from NZ_JAVYJH010000052.1 coordinate 12,564, forward strand.
GCGGGTGGGCCTCGGCGAAGGCGCGGTCGACGGTGGTGACATAGGGACCGTTCTGGTTCTTCAGGGTCCAGTCCGGGCGCTGCTCGAGGTCTTCGATGACGCTGAACTGGCCGCTGGCCAACAGCTTCGGCACATGCCCGGCTTGCACATGCAGGGCGTCGACGCGGCCGTCGAGCAGGGCGCGCAGTTCCGCGCCGGGGCCGCTGTGCAGGTTGCGCAGCTGGCTCCACAGCGCCGCGGGGCGCTGCGCCGGACGCAGGTCGTGGGGGTCGCCGTCGTCCTCGATCAGCACCCGCTGGACCTGTTCGGGGCGCACCCCGGCCAGCGCCAGGGCGCTGTCGATGCCTTGCTCGGCGACCACCTTGAGCACGTCGATGCGCTGGGTGGCGCGGCTCACCGGGACACCGATGCGCTTGTCGACCAGGTCGGCGACGCGGCGGATCTGCCCGTCGGCGCGCACCAGGATCTGCCCGGCGCGCTGGCTGGCGGTGGTCGCCAGGAGCAGGGTGTCGGCCTTGTCGGCGCGCGCCCAGAGGGCGGGGGTGGCGCCGCCATCGCGGATCAGGCCGGGTTGCTCATGGCTGAAGTGGCTCAGCCAGCCGCCGTTGTCGGGCAGCGAGCGCAGGTAGCGCGGCACGGCGCCGACGTGCTCGAATTCTTCATCGAGCCAGCCCAGTTCCACGGCCAGGTTCGAGGCCACCAGCAGCGGGCAGATGCTGTACAGGGTCGTCACGGGTTCGCTCATCGCAGTCTCCATCAGGGTTGGGTATTGGCATCGGGGTAGCGGCTGCGCGCCTGCGCGAAGGCCTGGTCGAGGTCGGCGATCAGGTCGTCGACCGCCTCCAGGCCGACATGCAGGCGCAGCAGGTGGCCGGGCGGCAGTCCGGCGAGGAAGGCGCGCTGGCCCTGGGCAATGCGGATCAGGCTTTCGAAGCCGCCCCAGCTGGCGCCCTGGGCGAACAGCCGCAGGCTGTCGAGGAAGGTGTGCAGGGCGGCTTCGGGGATGGGCCGCAGGACCACGCCGAACAGCCCCGAGGCACCGAGGAAGTCCCGTTCGAACACGGCGTGTCCGGGGCAGTCGGGGAGCGCCGGATGCAGCACCTTGAGCACCTCCGGGCGCCGCGCCAGCCAGCGCGCCACGCTCAGCGCCGAGCGCTGGTGCTGGCGCAGGCGCACGCCGAGGGTGCGCAGGCCGCGCAGGCCGAGGTAGGCGTCGTCGGCGCTGGCGATGTAGCCGAGCAGGCGCACCCGGTCGCGCACCTGGCTGTAGAGGGC
>NZ_JAVYJH010000053.1:0-13263 GCF_032621685.1 Pseudomonas sp. zfem002
CTTGGCCTCACGGCGTCCACCTTGCGTTTCACTACAGTTGTCGTCACTCATTCTGGTCACCGCTTTCAGGTGACTGATTTTGGCCCATGCCGGGCACACTGGGAGCGGGCGTAGCCCGCGATGCGCCGCGCGGGCGGCGCTCGATCTCCAGAACGCTGCAACGCTCAAGACGGCCCCTGACGGATCTCAGCGCTCAGCCTCGATCACCTTGTTCAACACCGCCCCATCGATACTCAGGGTGGCACTGTTGAACATGCCCTCGACATAGGCCTTGGCCGCCTGCTCCTGGCGCTGCGCGCGCAGGGCATCGCGCAGTTGGCCGCGCATTTCCTCGAAGGTGGCGGTGCGCGCCGGCTGCAGCTCGGTGAGCTTGATGATGTGCAGGCCCAGCGCGCTTTGCAGCGGCTCGCTGACCGCCCCGACCTTCATCTTCGCCACGCTGCCACGCACTTCCGGCAACAACTGGCTCAGCGGTTGCAGGCCGGTGTCGCCGCCGCGGGTGGCGCTGCCGTTGTCCTGCGAGTAGGTGCGCGCCATCTCGGCGAAGTCCGCGCCATCAGCCTGGGCCCGCCTGGCCAGGGTCTGCGCCTGTTTGCGCACGGACTCCAGGGCGCTTTCATCCGGCACGTTGAGGAAGATCTGGCTGACACGATACAGCGCCGGCACCTGGAAGGATGCCTTGCCGTTCTCATAGGCCTGTTTCAGCTCCTCGTCAGCCGGATAGTCCTTCGGCACCTCGGTGACGCTGTTCAGGTAGCTGCGCAGGACGATCTGCTCGACCGCCGCGCGGGTCTGCGCTTCCACATCCGGACGCTTCGACCAGCCCTTGGCCTCGGCCTGCTGGTACAGGGCCTTTTCCGCCAGACGCGCACGAATCCAGGTTTCCAGCGCCGGGCGGTCGTTGCGCAGCTGCTCGCGGGCAACAGCCGGCAGTTGCGCGAACAGCGCCTTCAGCTCACCAGCATCGACTTTCTGTTCACCCAGGCTGGCCAGGGCATCGCCGCTCTGCGCCGCTTCCGGCACCGAGCGGCTGGCGGCGACCGGGTCGCCACCCGGACGCAGCGCCAGGCTTACCGCAACCGCCAGGACGGCCAGCGCCCCCGCGCCGGCCCAGAGATTGCGACGACTCACGAGGCGCTTTCCGCTTGCGCGGCGGCTTCCTGGGCGGCGGCGATGTTGCGGCTGTAGTCACGCAGGAACACGATGAACTCCTGCAACAGACGGTCCCACAGCACCAGCGAACCCTGCAGGTGCTTGTAGGTCACGCCGTCGGCGACCACCACGTCCTGTTCCAGGACCAGGAACTCACCCTGGATCGACAGCCGCGAGTAACGACGCGAAGCGTTCCACAGGTTGGCCAGGCCTTCCGGCAGATCGCCCTGGATGCGCAGGGCGCAGCTGTAGGTGAAGTCGAGGAACTGGCCTTCTTCCACGGCACGATTACCGAAACGCACGGCATAACCCACGCCCTGGCTGGCACTCAGCAGTTGGACCACGGCGTTCTGCTCGGTGCGGTTGACGCGGCAACCGGCGTCCTGCAGCAGGGTGGTCAGGGAGTCGGCACTTACGGTTTCGATCAGCGTGTTTGCAGTCATGTGTCACGTCCTTGCGCAGTTGAAAGCCTGAAGACAAAGGAAAATATGTAGCACATTGATGGCAAGGGGTATAGCACGCACACAAACCATCTGCCCGCTAGCGGGGCGCATTGCCGAGCCGCCTGAGCAGTTCCTCGCGCGCCAGCAGCGGCGCGAAATACTGCCCCTGGCCGAGCAGGCAGCCCATGTCCAGGAGGATCAGGTGCTGTTCCGCGCTCTCCACGCCGGCCACGGTGATGCCCACACCAAGGCGGCCGGCCAGCCCCAGGCTGCCGTGAATCACCGCGCGATGGCGCGGTTGGCTCTCCAGTTCACGCATGAACTGACTGGACAGCTTGACCTCGTTGAACGGCAACTGGCACAGGCGCTGGAGCGAGCCGCCGTTGCTGCCGAACTCGCCCAGGCTCAGGCCGCAGCCGAGCATGCGCAGGCGGATCAGGCTTTCCAGGTGCATTACCGAGGGTTCCGCGGCGCCGCTGAAGGCCAGTTCGAAGCCGATGCCCTGCCCCACCGAGCGATGGAACTGCAGCAGCGACTTGATCCGCCGGGTCAGGCCACGGCTGCCCAGCTGGGCCAGGTGCAGGGTGAAGGACAGGCGCAGCACGCGGCCCACGGACATCAACGTGCGCTGCAGTTCCAGGCCTTGCTCCAGCAGCACCACCAGCATGTCGTCGAGCAGCCCGCAGCGTTCGACTTCCGGCATGAACAGTGGCGGCGCCAGCAGGCCCAGTTGCGGATGGTGCCACTGCGCAACCACGTCGACGCCCTTGATCTCGCCATTGCTCAGGTCGCAGCGTGGCAGGTAATGGGCGACGAACTCCTTGTAGGACAGGCCCCGGCGAATGTCCGCTTCGCTCACCGGCACCGCCGGCAACGGCGCCGGCAGCGCGAGGATGGCCTGGCTGCGAATGCGTTCGAGGGCACCGCGCATGCTTTCCAGGTGCAGGGGTTTGCCGACGTCGCCGAGAAACGCCACGCCCAGGCGCGCGACCAGCTGGGTGATGGCGCGGCGAACCTCCGAATGCAGGCCGCTGCTGACGATGACCCCGGCGATCAGTTGCGCCTGCGCCGCGCGGTGGATGAACTCCAGGCCGTCCATGCCCTCCATGCGCACGTCGCAGACCACGACGTCGACCGGGCCGATGCGCTCCAGCAGGTTGATCGCCTCGCTGCCACCGGAGGCTTCGAACACCTCCCGGCAACCGAGCTGGCCGAGGATCTTCACCGCGATGGCACGTTGGAACGACTGGTTTTCAAGGATCAGAACACGCAAAGACTTGGCTGGCACAACCGGCTTCCTCGCAAAGGTCCAGGCCCCATGGTGCTACGCCTGCGCACAGGATGAATCAGGAGCCTTCCCAGCCTTGCGCGGAAATCTCCGACGTCTACCATCGGCATCGCTTCAGCGCTGGCAGAACTCCTCCAGGCGTTGCGTCAGCGCCGCCATGGCCCGGCGCAGGTCCTCCACCAACGGATCGATGCGCTGTGCCGGACGACTTTCCAGGCAGGCCTGTTCGAGGTTCTCGCAAGCCTGCAGCAACCAGCGGGCCTTGATGATCCGCCCGCCGCCCTTGATCCGGTGGACCAGGTCGGCGAGCCCGGCCAGATCGCTGTCGGCATGCAGGCTGCCGAGCTGGACCAGGTCTTCGCGGTTGCTGGTCAGCAGGTCGCGCAGCAGCAGCTTGATCGCGTCGCGATCGCCACCGGTGAGGTGGCGCAGGCTGGAAATGTCCAGGCCCTCGCCCAGTTCGCTTTCGCCCGCACTGTCGGTGACCAGCAGGCGCTGCTCGCAGGGCGCCAGCTTGCCGGCCAGTTCCTTCAGGTTCAGCGGCTTGAACAGGCAATCGTCCATTCCCGCCTGCAGGCAGCGCACGCGCTCCTGCGGCTGGGCGTTGGCGGTACAGCCGAGGAGCAGCACCGAGGTCTTGCCCTTGCGCCGCTCGTCCTCGCGTACCGCCCGTGCCAGGGCATAGCCGTTGAGGCCGGGCATGTTGCAATCGGTGATGAGCACGTCGAAACGCTGGCGCAACCAGGTGCGCAGGCCTTCGTGGCCATTGGCGGCGGTGGCCACGCGATGACCGAGGAAGCTCAGTTGCTGCTGCAGCAGCAGGCGATTGGCCGGATAGTCGTCCACCACCAGGATATCCAGGGGCATGGCCGTGCCAGCGGCGGGCTGCGGCAGGCTGGCGAGCAGTGCGTCCGAAGGCATCAGGCGCGGCAGGTCGAGGCGGATCTGCGCACGGGTGCCGACCCCGAGGGTGCTGTCCAGTTGCATCGCGCCGCCCATCATCGCGCACAGCGTGTGGCTGATGCTCAGGCCGAGGCCCGAACCGCTGCGGGCGCTCTGCTGGTTGTTGCTGGCCTGGCGGAACGGACTGCCCAACTGCGCCAGCTCATCGGCGGGAATGCCGACTCCGGTGTCCTCCACCGACAGGTGCAGGCCGACCCGCTCGTGGTCCACCTCCAGCGCCAGGGTCACGCACACCCGGCCTTCGTGGGTGAACTTGATGGCATTGCTGATCAGGTTGGACAGCACCTGCTTGAAACGCACCGGGTCGAGCAGCACCTGCACCGGCCCGTGGCCGTCCATGTCCAGGTTCAGTTGCAGGCGTTTCTGCCGCGCCTGGCCCTCGAACAGGCGCACGGTGCTCTCCACCTCGCGGTACAGGTCCACCTGCTGCGGCGACAGCACCAGGTGGCCGGACTCGATACGGGTGATGTCGAGAATGTCGCCGACCAGTTCCAGCAGGCCGCGCGCAGCGCCCGAGGCGACATCCAGGGCCAGGCGGTCGAGCACGCCCTCCTCGGCCTTGCGCGAGGCCAGTTCGAGCATGCCCAGCAGGGCATTCATCGGCGTGCGGATCTCGTGGCTCATGGTGGCGAGGAAATTGGTCTTGGCGCGGTTGGCCGCTTCGGCGTCGTCCTTGGCCGTCTGCAGGGCGTCGCACAGCTGCTGGCGTTCGGAAATGTCGATCCAGCCGCCGATCAGCCCGGCCACCGCGCCGTCGCTGCCGCGGTACGGCAGCATCCAGTGATAGATGGTCAGGCGCCGCCCGGCCAGGACCAGCTCGCGGTCCTCGACCACCGAAACGCCCTGGGCGATCACCTGGCGATAGGCCTCGCGGCACTGGCGGGCCTGGGCCGCGCCGATCAGCCATTCCGGCAGCGGCTGGCCGATCACCGCCTCGCGCGACACATCCAGGGCCTGCAGGTAGCTGACGTTGCAGGTCAGCAGGTGGCCCTTGCGGTCGCGCACGTAGATCGGATTGGGCGTGCCGTCGATCATCACCCGCATGAACTCCAGCTGGTCGCTCAGCGCCTGCTCGGCCTGCTGACGTTTCTCCACCTGGCGGCGCAGGCCGCGAATCCAGTACACCGCCAGCAACAGCAGGCCGACGGCCATGAGGAAGCCCTGGAGGATCATGCCGCGGTACTTGCGCCAGTAGCTGTCGGCGACGATCACCTCGTTGCGCCAGCGGTTGATCAGCTCGTCCATTTCCTGGGGCGAGACGCTGAGCAGCGCCTTGTTCATGATCGAGCGCAGCTCCGCTTCTCCGCGCCGGGTAGCGAAGGCGAAATGCACCGGCGCCACCGGCAGCGCGGCGCGGATGCGCAATTGCCCGCGGTAGTGGCGCGCGATGGTGTAGCGCGCACCAATCAGGCTGACCACCGCCCCTTGCGCCTCGCCATTGGCAACCCGCTCCAGGGCCGCCTGCGGGCCCTCGCTCCAGAGCACGCGGACCTGGGGATGCTGCTCGCTCATGTAGTCTTCCAGCACGCTGCCCTCGACCATCGCCACGCGCATGCCGCTCAGTTGTTCCAGGCTGTCGAGCCGGGAGCTGTCGCGGGTCACCAGGACCAGGCTGTTGCTCAGCCAGGAACGGGTGAAGGCGACCTGCTGCTGGCGTTGCGGGCTGAACGGCAGCGCCGCCAGCAGGTCGACTTCGTCCTCTTCCAGCTGCCGCGCCATGTCGCTGAAGCCCTTGCCTTCGACGATCGAGAAGGACAGCCCGGTGCGCTGGCCGATCAAGTCCAGCAGGTCGGCGCTGATACCGCGAAAGACGCCCTGGTCGTCGCGATAGCTCACTGGCAGGAATTGCTCGTCGATGGCCAGGCGCACCTGTGGATGGCGCTCGAGCCAGTCGCGCTCGCGGGGGCTGAGCTGCAGCGCCTGCTTGCCGACGGGCTCGGGCACATTGCCGTTCCAGCGGCTGAGGATGCCTTGCCTGGCCTGCTCCGGGATGGTCGCCAGGGCCTGGTTGACCAGGGCCTTCAGGCGCAGGTTGGCGGGACTGATGGCAAAGCCGTAGTGGTTGTTCTCGAACAGTTCGGTGGGCGACAGCTGCAGTTGGGTCAGGTAGCTCTTCTGTCTCAGGTAGCGGGTCCCCAGGGCATTGCCGAGGAACAGGTCGGCCTGGCCGAAGGCCACTGCGCCGAGGGCATTGAGCACCGAGGGATAGACCGTCAGCCGCGCCTGGGGAAACAGCTGGCGGACATGGGCCTCGGCCAGATAACCCTCGCGCATCGCCAGGCGTATGCCGGGGCGTCCGGGATCGGGAACGGCTTCGTTGCTGCGGCTGACCAGCACGGCGTGGTTCGGCGCATACGGCTCGGACAGCAGTAGGCCATTGCGCGCCGCCTCATCGGCGTTGGCAGTGCCCAGCAGGTCGATTTCGCCGGCACTCAGGGCCTGCAGCGCTTCGGCCCGGGAAGCGTAGCGGCGCACCCGGATCTCCACCCCGAGCAACTGCCCGAGCAGCCCGGCGTAGTCGGCGGTCAGGCCCTCGTAGTCGCGGCCGGTGGTCATGATGTCGAACGGCGAGCGGTCCGGCCGGCTGACGCCCAGCCACAGGGTGCGGCGGGCCCAGAGCCAGTGGCGGTCGTCATCCCCGAGCTGCAGGCGCAGGCCTTCGTCGAGGCTCGAGCGGGCCAGCAGGGTCGGCGTTTCGTCCCAGGCCAGGGCGCCGCCCATCCACACGCACAGCACGACCAGCTGGAGCAGCCAGCCGTAGCGTCTTGGCAAGAAGAACAAGGGGGTTCAGATCAGCGCATGGCGCCTGGCCAGATCGGCCAGGTCCACCTGGGAAGCCACCCGCAGTTTTTCCAGCAGCCGGGTCTTGTAGGTGCTGATGGTCTTGTTGCTCAACAGCATGGCCTCGCCGATCGCCTTGTTGCTCAGGCCGCGGGCCAGTTGCTGGAGGATCAGCAGTTCGCGGTCGGTCAGGCGCTCGATGCGCTGGACCTCGGTGTCCTGGCAGTCGTAGCGATTGACCGAGCTCAGCGCCACCTCGGGGAAATAGGTGTAGCCGGACATGATCGCCATCACGGCCTTCCTCAGCTCGGTCAGGTCGTCGTTCTTCGAGACGAAGCCCGAGGCGCCGAGGCGCATGCAGCGCAGGGAGAAATAGCCGGGCAGCTGTGACGTCAGCACCAGCATCTTCATGCTCATCTGCGCGGCCTTGACCCGGGTGATGATCTCCAGGCCATCCATGCGCGGAATGGAAATGTCGAGAATCGCGATATCCGGTTCGTGCTCGCGAATCAGGCGCAGGGCGTCGACGCCATTGTCGGCCTCGGCGACGATCTCGAAGTGCTCCTGGCGCAGGAGCATCCTGACACTGGCCCGGATGAACGGGTGGTCGTCCACGATCATGGCTTTGTACATGGGTCCCTCACTCTACTGACGTGCATGGTCGGTTGGCCTGCCTTGCCTGGCGGGCGGTGCTGCGTGACATCAAGGCGTGACATCAAAAAGCCACTAGCGGCAGACAGGAGTATCGGCCGCCAGGCAGGTAGATGGGCATCGGACGCATCCTTCATATGTGCAGGACGTTTCCTATATTCCGAATCAGCCCTTGATTTCGACCCGACGGCGCTCTCCCCCTTCGATCAGTTCGAAGCGGTACACCCGCCCCGGGGCGCGCTTGAACGGGCGCTCGAGACCTGGGCGGATATGGTGCTTGGTAGCCACCGCACACTGGCTTCCGCTGCGGTCGCAGTCGTTGAAATGGTCGAGGACCACGGTGGCGCTGCCGTTGTTGCGAATGTGGAACTGGCTGTCCAGTTCGTTGATTTCGGTACGAAAGGTCGTCTCCTGCGGTCGGACGAACAGCAGCGCGCCGTATCCGGCCAGGATGTTCACCCCCGCCTTGAGTTCCGCCTCATAGCTGCGCGCCTCCTCGTCGCTGATCGCGAAGCCGTCGCCGTGCTCCGGCAGCACCGGCACGAAGCGCAGGCGGAAATAACGCTCGCGCTCGCGCTCGCCGCGATACAGCAGGCGCACCGCCTGCATGCCATTGGCCGGAACGATCAGCCGCGCCGGGCTGGCGATCAGGGGCCGCTCGGCCACCGGCAGGTCGTCATGGGACACCTCGCGCACCTGGCCACGGCCGTCGTAGACCAGCTCGACCACGCTGACCTTGACGAAGGCCGTGGTGTCACCCAGGTTGCGCACCCGCTTGAGCAGGGTGCTGGAGCCGCCTTCGAGGTAGTCGTAGAGACCGCCGACGTTGATCTGCGGTCCGGCCTGACTGCCCCCCGCCAACAGGGCCAGGATCATCCCGGCCAGCAAACGCTTCATGGTGTCGCTCCTTCAATGATCAGAAATTGGCGTCGAAGACGATGGTCACGTCGCCTTCGTAGCGGGCGCCGGGGAAGCGGGTCATTTCCGCCACGCCGGCCTGGTCCACCTGGAAATGCAGGCTGGCACCGCGGTTGATCGCCGGTTCCATGGCTTCCAGCTGGATCGCGTCGGCCTCGCCCACCGGCAACGGCAGGCGCTCGACCGGCTGGCCGTTGTGCTGGATCACCGTGGGCAGGGTCAGGGCAACCTGCAGCGGGACCAGGTGGTCGTTGGCCTGGTTGCGGATGGCGCAGCGCCCGCCCATGGGGTATTCGCAACGGGTATGGGCGGTGAACGGCCCGGACGACCAGATGCGCAGCGGCAGGTCGCGGTACAGGCGCTGCGGCGGGCGCTGGTGGTTCAGCCACTGGGTCCAGCCACCGGGCGGCTCCAGCACCACCCGCTCGGAACCGGCGGGAAACTCCATGACGAAGGCATGCAGCACATCCAGCTCGAAGTTCAGGGTCAGGCTGTCGTCGCTGAGGTTGCTGACATCGTTGCCGAAGTCGAAATCGGCGCCGGGGCCGACGCTGTAGGTGACCTGCCCGCGGTAGATGCCCTGCTTCATCTTCAGCGGCGATGGCATGACCAGGCGGTAGGCCACGCCGAAGTCACTGGTGCGCACCAGCCGCTCTGCGCCGACCCCGCCGGGGCTGCCGATGGGGTAGCAGCCAACCGGGTTCGTCGGTGTTCTGACACTCCACAGGTAGGACGACCAGTTGCCCCCGCTGAGGGTGAACAGGTAACTGCAGCCCCCTCTGACGTAGCGAGTGTGCACCGGCGGCTGCCCGCCTCCGCCCACGGTCAGCACATACTGGCTGACCGCGTACATCTCGAACGTCAGGGTGTAGGTCTCGCCGGTCCGCTCATGAGTCACGGTCACGGTGCGCCGTGGTGGCAGGCCGATATAGAAGTTGTCGCGAGGATCGGGGGCTTCGTTGACGGTCTTCTTTTCATAGGTGATCGGCAGGCCGACGGTTTCCACGCCATTGCAGTAGTGCGGCCAGCGTCCGCAGAAGGCAGCTTGCGGCGTGGTATTGGTGAATGTACTGCCGCTGCGGTACTCGGCGGTGATGGTCACCTCCGCGGCCGGCAGCGGCGGCGCCCAGTGCAGGACCAGGGCCACCAGCGCGGCACGGAGCAGATAGGCGTTGCGTAACATCAGGCATCTCCGCTTGCAGGGTTGTCGGTACCGGCCAGGCTGTCCGGCGTGCACACCTGGTCGCCGGCCAGGAGCACGTCGTCCTGGCGCTCGGCGCCGGTGTTCAGGCTGAGCAGGCACAGCCGTCGGCCGCCCTGGCGAATTTCCAGGGTCGGGGTCGATTCGCTCATTTCCACGGCGAAGAATCCGTCGGCCTCGCTGACGCTGCGACTGGCGTGGTTGATCACCATGGCGCCCTTGAGCGGCTGGCCATGGACGTCGAGCAGACGTCCGAGCACGGTCACCGTGCGCATCACCCGCAGTTGGCGGTAATCGACGCCACCGCGATTGAGGTGATAGCTCAGCGCCGGCGGCTGGATCACCGCCGCCGGCACGCCGCCGTCGGCGAAGTCCAGCTGCACGCTGCCGGACTTGTAGGCGTTCACCGGGATCACGTTGCGCCCGGGACGCAGCAGGCTGCTGTGGCCGTCGAGGTCGTCGACGCGCAGCCGCAGGTCCTTGAAGTCGGTTTCCACATCGACGATCAGGCCCGCCTCGTACGGCAGGTACTGTCCGCTCAGGGCCAGCTTGCCGCCGCCCAGGGCCAGGGTGCTCTCCAGGTTGAGGCCGGCGCTGATGTCGTTGTTGTACGAGGAGTTCTGCACATAGGCGTCGCCGTACAGCGCCTGGTTCTCGAACTGGGTATTGGCGGCGAACGCGGTGCCGTAGCGGTCGGCGTTGACCGTACCGGCCAGGCTGCGGAAGGTGCCGTGGTCGAGGTCCTGCTGGTAGGTCACGGAGGCATTCAGGTCGCGTCCGCCGTCGCGCGAGGTGCGCGTACCCAGGCTCCCGTTGATGCGCCGGCCGGGCCCGCCCAGGCTCATGCTCAGGCTGAAGGTGACCCCGCGGTTGCGTTGGTTGCCGCTGCTGAAGTTGCCCGGGCGATCGAACAGCGCGACCCGCCAGTTGGCCTCCGAGCCCATCAGCTGGCCATGCTGCGACCAGCCCAGGTCCACCCCGGTGCCGCCGACCGTGCCGCTGCTGTGACTGACGCGCAGGGTCGCGGTGCTTCTGCGGTCGATGCGCTGGCTGAGGGACAGCGAGGTCTGGCGGACTTCCCGGGTGCGCGGCACGTCCTGGTTTTCCAGGCGGTAGGTGCGTGGGTATTCCAGCCAGGAACGGTTGTGGCTGAAGACCACGCTGCCAGAATCGTGATGCCATACGCCCTGCAGGTCGTAGCCGTTGCCCTGCTGGTCGGTGTGGAACAGGTTGCCGAACACCTTGAGGCGGTCCAGCACGTCCCAGTCGAGCGAGGTACCGTACTGCATCTGCCCATCCAGGCGCTGCGCCGAAACCCCGGTGACCATCCGTGGATGCACCAGGTAGTTGGCGATGACCCCGGCGGCCAGGCCGCCATAGTCGTCCTCGTCCCAGTTGCTCAGCAGTTCCTGCTGCTGGCCGGCGTACAGGTTGTAGCGCCAGGGCGAGGCGGTGTTGCTCCAGTTGCCCGGCTTGTAGATGAATTCCTCGCTGCGCGAGGTGACCTGGCCATCCTCGATCAGGCGCACTTCCACTTCGTAGATACCGCCCGGCAGGACCCGGGTGTCCAGGGCCTGCAGGCCCGCTTGCACCGGCTGGCTGTTGATCAACTGGCCGTTGCGGTAGATCTCGACGATGCCGGGCCGGTTGGGGGTGACGTAGATCGGCGTGGCACTGGCCGTGCCGTTGTTCACCGCCAGGCTGTCGCTGCTGCCGAACATCACCCCGACCGTGGTGTCCGGGCTGCGCCCGAGCAGGCGCGGCTGGCGGCTGAGGCCCTGGACGCCGGGGGTGAAATAGCCGAGGCGATAGAAGCGGTCCTCGTGGACCCGCTCGGCGAACAGCTGGTCGACCCGGTGTCGGGTCTGCGGGCGGTCTTCGTTGTTGCGATCGACCTGGGCCTCGGCCACGGTGGTCCAGTTGCCGACGCTGCCCTGCCCGCGCAGGGCATAGCGGCCGACGGTGTCCTGGCCGTCGCGGCTGAGGTTGAGCTGGTTGCGCAGGATCACGCCGTGGCTGCCCTGTTCCGGCAGGGTATGCCAGGCGGCCTGCTGGTCGCGTTCGGCATTGCGGGTGAGGATCGACAGCTGCGAATTGACCAGGCTGTAGTGCACCGCCACCAGGTCCTGCGGGCAGGCCTTGACGCAGTTGCCCAGGGCCTGGCCGGCGCGCAGCACTTCACCCCAGCGCTGGCGCACGGTTTCCGGTTCGCGGCTTTCGTGGGTGTCGGTGAACTCCAGCAGTTGCACGCGCTCGTCGCGGCCGAGGATCACCATGGCTTCGCCGAGCAGGCGTCCGTCCAGGTCGATCCGCACCGCCAGCGGCACATCGAAAAAGTGTTCGTCGAATTCCTTCGGTAATCCTTCGGCCTGTCGCAGGATTCCGAGCTGACTGGTCTGCCCCGTCTCTTTGGCGCTGACGTCGGTCAGCCAGACGGCGGCCACACAGCAGCCCACCGCCAGTCGTATGGATGTCGCAAGAGACATGTTGGTTGCTCACGGATGAAAACGGCACCAATCCCCCCCGGACCGGCATGGGGAGCGCCGGCCCGGGGACGATCGGAAGGAGAAGGGAACGTGCCCTGGCTTACTCGGTGGTGGTTTCGAACATCATGCTGACCACGCCGAGGTAGTTGCCCGGGGTGTAGCCACCGGCGCCGGCGGTCTGCGCGGCGACTTCGAAACCGACGATGCTGCCAGGCGCCGCCTGCTCCTCGCTGACCACCTCGGACGAGGTGAGGGTCAGGACCTTGCCCGCCACGCTGACATTCAGGCCGATGGTGTCGGCGCCGCTGGTGATGGTTGCCGGGTTGAGCAGGTAGGCCGAGATCGGCCCGGTGGTGCTGCGCACCTGGAGCTGCTTGCGGATCGGCTGCAGGGTTTGCTGGAACGAGTTCCAGGCCATGTCCTGGGGTTCGTTCATCCAGTTGCCGCCCACGGGTTCGACGTAGAAGCTCTCGGTCGGGATGGTCGCGGTCACGGTGACCTGCTTCTCGATCGGATCGGCGGCCTGGGCGGTACCCGCCGCCATCATCAGTGCCAGGGGAAGTGCGAGAACGCTGTATTTCATGACCAATTTCCTTGTTGAGTAACGAAAAATTCGCGGATTCCACAGAGAACATCGCCGAATGCAGAAGACGTGGCGGATGTCTCGGTGAGCGAGGCGGATTATTCGTGACCAGGGAAATGGCTTACATCAGACGTGTCCCAGCGAGGCAGGGAAATTTCCCAACGGGCTTATTGACAGGCTGGGGTTGGCGGGTGGCGGGGTTGTGGGAGGGGTCTGAATTGTTTGTCTTGAGGTTGGGGGAATCGAGCGCCGCCTGCGCAGTGCATCGCTGGCAAACCACCCTGCAGGTCATAGGTATCTACACATCTTTGAGGCCTGCCGGGAACCGCATCAAGGCCGCCAGGTGCCTGTCTTGGGTCTTGCAGTGCCCTCCAGATCGAGCGCCGCCCGCGCGGCGCATCGCGGGCAAGGCTCGCTCCCACATTTGCTGCAACGTACCTATGCCTGACAGGCCATGGTTGACCGCCTTGTTGGTTCGACTCGATACCGAGTCGAACCCAACAGCCTCCCCGCGATGCATCGCCGAAAAAACAAAGGCTGACAACTCAAATCCAACAGGCCATGGCACGTTGCAAAAGATGATTGGGTCGAGGTAACGGGACTAGTGCCCGTTACCCCTCCCACACCACCGGACGTGCGGTTTTCCGCATCCGGCGGTTGGATCGCTCAGCGTTGCACTGAGGCGAGATCTTGCGCAGTGATCAGTCCAAACCGCCGCAGGCATTGATTGCTTAGGGCCTGTTGCAGAATCGGGTGCTTTGCCGCCTTCCAGGCTCCGTCGTAGAAGCTGATTCGCT
>NZ_JAVYJH010000054.1:0-10049 GCF_032621685.1 Pseudomonas sp. zfem002
CGCATGTGCTCGGCCCCTGGCTGAACCACAGCCCGCGCATCGTGCCGGTCGGCCTGCTGCTCCTGGCCCTGATCTGGGGCGCCGGCATGGCCCTGTCCTTCACCAGCAACCGCGCGCAGATCGCCGAGATGCAGACCACCCTGGCTGCAACTGCTGGCCCTGCACGAACTGGTCCGCGAACTGGCCCGTCTCGATCACCGGACCCAACACGGCACCCCCTGGTACCAGCGCTTCGGCCTGAACCAGAACCAGGCCCTGCTCGACACCCTGTGGCCGCGCTATGTCGAGATCAATGCACGCCTGCTGCGCGACCCGGCCGTGGCGGCATTGAGTGCGCACCTGCAAGCACTGATCGATCTCCCACCCGACAGCCCCGAACGCGCCACCCGCGCCGCCGCTTCCTATGACCAGCTCAAGGCCTGGCTGATGCTGGCCCGCCCGGAAAAAGCCGACCCCGCCTTCCTGGTCCGGGTGATGGGCGAACTCGAGCCGGAACGCCCCGGCTTCTCCCCAGGCGCCTGGCACACCCTGGCGCCAGGCCTGTGGCAGTTCTACGCCGAACACCTCGAAGCGCACCCCGTCGTAGCCCTGGAGCCACGCCTGCTGCTGCAGGCCCGCCAGGTCCTGATCGGCCAGCTCGGCCAGCGCAACGCCGAGGCCAGTCTCTACCAGCAGGTACTCGACAGCGCCGCCACCCATTACCCGGATCTGCCCTTGGCGCAGATGCTCGGCGAATCCGACAACACCCTGTTCAGCAGCCCGCAATCCGTGGCCGGCGTGTTCACCCGCCAGGCCTGGGAAGGCCATGTTCGCGAGGCCATCGACAAGATCGCCGAGGCCCGTCGCGAAGAGATCGACTGGGTCCTCAGCGACAACCACCAGGAACTGGCCGCCGAACTCAGCCCCGATCAACTGAGGAAACGCCTGACCGCCCGCTACTTCCAGGACTACAGCAGTGCCTGGCTGACCTTCCTCAACAGCCTGCGCTGGCAGCGTGCCGGCAGCCTCGCCGAGGTGATCGACCAGCTCACCCTGATGAGCGATGTGCGCCTGTCGCCGCTGCTGGCCCTGATGGACACCCTGGCCTGGCAAGGCCGCGCCGGTACCCGCGAGCAGGCCCTGGCCGATTCGCTGCTGCAGTCCGCGCAGAACCTGCTGGGCAAGGAAAAGACCCAGCTGGTGGAGCGCGCCGCCCAGCATCTGGACAGCCCGCTGGACGACACCTTCGGCCCGCTGCTCAACTTGCTCGGCAAGGACGAGGCCCAGGGCGAACGCCTGAGTCTGCAGGCCTTTCTCACACGGGTGACAAGAGTCCGCCTGAAGCTGCAACAGGTCAGCAACGCCGCCGACCCGCGGGAAATGACCCAGGCCCTGGCGCAGACCGTGTTCCAGGGCAAGAGCGTGGACCTAAGCGACACCCGCGCCTACGGCAGCCTGCTCGCCGCCAGCCTTGGCGCGGAGTGGGGCACGGTGGGCGAGACGCTGTTCGTGCAACCGCTGGACCAGGCCTGGCAACGGGTCCTGCAACCCTCGGCGCAAAGCCTCAACAGCCAGTGGCAGCGCTCGGTGGTGGATGAATGGCAGCGCGCCTTCGATGGTCGCTACCCGTTCGCCGCCACCGACAGCGATGCCTCGCTGCCGATGCTCGGGCAGATGATTCGCGCCGACTCGGGGCGCATCGACCAGTTCCTGCATGGCCAGCTCAGCGGCGTATTGCGCAAGGAAGGCAGCCGCTGGGTCGCCGACCCGCAGCACAGCCAGGGCCTGCGTTTCGACCCGAAATTCATCGAGGCGGTGAACCGGCTCAGTCACCTGGCCGACGTGCTGTACACCGACGGCGGCCTGGGCTTGAGTTTCGAACTGCGCGGCAAGCCGGTGCGGGATATCGCGGAAACGATCTTCACCCTGGATGGCGAGAAGCATCACTACTTCAACCAGCGCGAACGCTGGCAGCGCTTTATCTGGCCGGGGGCGGGCGAGCATCCGGGGACGCGGGTGACCTGGACCAGCGTGAATGCCGGTACGCGACTTTATGGCGACTATCAGGGCGTCTGGGGCCTGATCCGTTTGCTGGAGCAGGCGAGGGTGACGCTGCTGGACGACGGCGCGAGCCGCTATCGCCTGGAACTGCTGGCGCCGGACGGCCGCTACCTGACCTGGCACCTGCGCACCGAACTGGGCGCAGGGCCGTTGGCGTTGCTGGAGTTGCGCAGTTTCAAACTGCCGAAGCGGATCTTCCTCGATGAAAAAGGAACATCGAAACAATTGGCTACTAATGATTAAAAACAGTAACAACTTTATTCGGGTCTGACAGTTTGTAGGATTACTCTCTAAATGCATCTGAAAAATCCCAAGCTGTACTTGGGTGGTAGCACTGTAACTTCAGATCATTTACTGTCCCTCGCCTGAAAAATAACGTCCGCCATGTAGGCGATTGAATAGTGGTTCGTCAGCTCGCTTATAGAGCTGGCGTAGCCGTTATCCTGTTTGAACAAGGAAAATAACAAGTGAAAGTCGTGGCTGTTTTCAAATACCTGTCCCTGGTGGGCGGTGCGCTGTTGTTGGTCAGTGCGTTGATGTCCTATCAGAGTTCGAAACAATTCGTCGAAGAAGCGCTGTCCACCACGGGCGTGGTCGTCGACCTGCTGGAGAACCGTGGCGAGGAAGGGATGACGTACATCCCGGTGGTGGCCTTCGTCGACAAGGATGACCGACCGGTGAGTTTCAGTTCGAGCATCGCCAGCGCGCCGCCGGCCTATGAGATCGGCGAGAAGGTCGGCGTGCTGTATCTGCCCGGACAACCGGAAGATGCGCGCATCGACGATCTCGCCGGGCGCTGGGGCCTCTCGATCGCCTTGCTGGTGTTCGGCCTGCCGCTGTTCAGCGTCGGCTTGATCATGGTTTTGCTGGCGCGGCGGAAAAAAAGCAGGAACCACTACCTGCAACGTCATGGCCATGTGGTCCGCGCCGAATTCGAGGCGGTGATTCTCAACCACAGCGTTTCCATCAACGGCCGCAGTCCCTTCGTTATCGTCTGCAACTGGTTGAATCCGGCAACTTCGCAGTTGCATGTACTGGAAAGCGAAAATATCTGGTTCGACCCGACGCCCTATATCAAGGACAACAACCTTCGCGTGTTGATGGACAAGCGCGACACCCGCAAATATCAGGTGGATCTTTCCTTCCTTCCCAAGTTGGCGAACTGACCACCGCTACGGATAAACGCCAATGCCCCTGCACTCTCTCATCAGTCGCTGTCTCGGCGAGCGCGATCCGCTGGCGCTCGCCCGCGAACAGGCTGCTCGCTGGCGCGACTGGCTGCAGCCGATCACGGCGCAGTCGCCCGTGGGTGAAGACCCGACCTACAACGACCACTTCCAGCAGATGCGCGAGGAGGTCAACAAGCTTTCCGGTGCCGACCCGGCACAGCTGGCGCAACTGGCGCAGACCCTGCTGCAGGGCAGTTGCAAGGATCTGCGGGTGGCCACCTATTACCTCTGGGCGCGGCTGCAGGTGGACGGCGAAGCCGGGCTGGCGGATGGCCTGAACCTGCTCGCGGCCTTGCTCGAAGGCTTTGCCGACGAGGTCCTGCCGACTCGACCGAACAGCCGGCGCATGGCCCTGGAATGGCTGGCCACGGACAAGGTGCTGGATGGCCTGGCGCGCTTCCCCGAAGTGGTCCGCGAGGAGGCCGAGCGCACCGTGGCGGCGCTGGCCTGGCTGGAGCAGGGCACGCGACAGTGGCCGGCAGCACAGCGCCCGGAACTGGGCGCGCTGTATTCGGCGCTGTCGGCACGCCTGGCGCAATCCGGCGGAGTGAGCGCGGTGGTGCCGCAGAACACCTCGGCGCAGGCCGCGCCGGCCCCCGCACCGGCAGCGCAGGGCAGTGCGCCGAGCTCCGGGCGCGATCTGCTCGACCGGGGCCGCGTGCTGGCGGCCTGGCTGCGCGAGCAGCCGGACGGCTGGCTCGCCGCCCACCGCCTGTTGCGCAGCCTGCGCTGGGACACCCTGCACGAAACGCCCGGCCACGACATCGAGCGCCTGACCCACCTGGAGCCGCCGCGCAGCGTGCTGGTCACCCAGCTCAGGCGCCTGCATGTGCAGCAGCGCTGGGACGAACTGCTGGTCCAGGTCGAGCAGGCCTTCGCCGAGGGGCTCAACCATTTCTGGCTGGACCTGCACTGGTACCTGCACCAGGCCCTGGGCCGGCTGGCGGAACCACAGCGCAGCTGGGCCGCGATCATCCAGCGCGACCTGGGCATGTTCCTCGAACGCCTGCCCGGCCTGGAAACCCTGTGCTGGCTGGACGGCTCGCCGCTGGCCAGCGACAGCACCCGCGAGTGGATCGCCCGCGACGTGCAGGGCAACCAGCAGCAGAACTGGCTGCCCGCCACCGGCACCCATCCGTCCGTGGCCCGCGACGACATCCTCGCCCTGGAAAGCGAAGCCCTGGCCCAGGCCGACAGCCAGGGCGTGGAACAGGCCCTGGCCTGGCTCGCGGAGCGTCCGGATGTGCGCTCGGGCCGTCAGCGCTGGCTGCTGCGCCTGCTGATGGCACGGCTCGCCGAGCAGTACGGCAAGAGCGAGCTGGCCCTGCACCTGCTGGGCGAACTGGATGTGCTCGGCGAGCGCCAGGGCCTGGGCACCTGGGAGCCGGAGCTGCAGTTCGAGATCAAGGCGCGCCTGCTCAAGCTGCTGCGTGGCCGCCTGCAACGCGGCGATGCCGACCGGGTCGAGCTGACGCGACGCATGGACGCCCACCTGGCCGCCCTGGTGGCCATCGATCCGGTACGCGCCGCGGTGCTCTGCGGCTGACATTCACTGAACAGGATTCTCTCTCTTGAGCATGGACAACCTGACCCTGCGCTATTTCGATGCCGAGATGCGCTATCTGCGCGAAGCCGGCAAGGAGTTCGCCGAGGCCTTTCCGGATCGCGCGGCGCACCTGCACCTGGACAAGACCGGCGCCCGCGATCCTTTCGTCGAGCGCCTGTTCGAGGGCTTCGCCTTTCTCATGGGGCGCCTGCGGGAAAAACTCGACGACGACCTGCCGGAACTCACCGAGGGCCTGGTCAGCCTGCTCTGGCCGCACTACCTGCGGACCATTCCCTCGCTGGCGATCGTCGAGCTGCAGCCGGAGCCGGGCAAGCTGACCCAGGAGCAGCTCATCCCGCGGGGCTTCGAAGTGCTGTCGCAGCCGATCGGCCCCAAGCGTACCCGCTGCAGCTACACCACCACCCGTGACCTGCGTCTGCAGCCGCTGGCGATCAGCGACTTCGGCCTCGGCTACCAGGCTGACGGCAAGACCCTGCTGCGCCTGCGCTTCGATTGCCGGGCCCTGCCCGCAGGCGTTGGCCCGCAGCGCCTGGAGCTGTACCTGAACGCGGAGCCGGCCATGGCCAGCAGCCTGCACCACGCCCTGACCCTGGGTGCGGCCGGCGTATATGTGTGCCTGGCCGGCCAGGAACGCCGGCACCGGCTCACGGCGCATTTCAGTCCCGCCGGGTTCGCCGAGGCCGATCGCCTGTGGCCCAAGGGCGACAGCGCCTTCAGCGGCTATCAGTTGCTGCTGGAGTACTTCAACTTCCGCGAGAAGTTCATGTTCGTCACCCTGCATGGCCTGGAGCAGTTGCACCTTGCCGCGGACACGGCCTGGTTCGAGCTGGAGGTGGTGCTGCACGAGCCCTGGGCCCATTCGCTGAGTCCGCAGACCGAGCACCTGCGGGTGAACACGGTACCGGTGATCAACCTGTTCAAGCTCGACTCCGACCCGCTGATCGTCGATCCGCTGCAGTCGGAATACCTGCTGCGCCCCCTGCGCCTGCAGGACGGGCATACCGAAATCTATTCGGTGGACGATGTCAGCAAGGCCCAGGAAGGGGCGCGCTGCAGCTATGTGCCGTTCAGCAGTTTCCGCCACAAGGGCGGCATGTTGCGTGACGAAGCGCCGGAGCGCTATTTCCACAGCCGGGTCAAGCGCGCGCCCAACGGCCTGCACGACACCTGGCTGATCCTCGGCGGCGAAGGCTTCGAGACGGTGGACCAGGTCAATGGCGAGCACCTCAGCCTGACCCTGATCGGCACCAACGGCCAACTGCCGCGCAAGGCCCTGCAAAGCACCCTGCTCGACAGCCTGGGCGCTGCCCGGGAGGGCGGGGCGCTGCGCGTGCGTAACCTCACTGCGCCCACGCTGCCGTGCTACCCGCCCAGCCGCGACCGCTTCCACTGGCGCGTGCTCAGCCACCTGGGTTCGAACTTCCTGCCGATGCTCGACAGCGCCGAAGTGCTGCGCGGCACCCTGGCGCTCTACGACTGGAGCGACAGCGAGCTGAACCGGCGGCGCCTGGCGGCCATTGCCGAGGTGCGCCACCACCTGATCCAGCGATTCGAAAAGGGCTTTCTCCTGCGCGGCGTGGACGTCGAGGTGACCGTGGACGCCGACGGTTTCTGCGGCGAAGGCGATATCGCCCTGTTCGGCGAGATGCTCAACCGCTTCTTCGCCCTGTACGCCGATATCCATCTGTTCAACCAGCTCACGCTGATCCAGCAACCCACCGGAAAGGTCCTGCGATGGAACGAGAACCACAGTCAGCGTATTCCCGGCTGAACGCCAGCGGCCTGTTGCAGCAATTGCAGGGGCGGGTCGCCGAGGCCAGCCTGTTCCGCTTCTGCCAGTTGCTCGAACAGGGCATGCCGGGATGTCCGCCGCTGGGCAGCACCTCCAGCCCGGCCGAGGATGCGGTACGTTTTCGTCCCGATCCGGGAATGGGCTTTCCGGCGGGCGAACTGCGCCGGATCGAGCTCGATCCCCATGGTCCGGCCACGGTACGCACGCGCTTTCTCGGTCTGTATGGCGTCGACTCGCCGCTGCCGACCGCCTACCTCGACGACATCGTCCAGCGCCGTGAAGGCCACGAGGTGCTGGAGGGCTTCCTCGATATCTTCAATCACCGCCTGTTCACCCAGTTCTACCGGATCTGGCGCAAGTACTCCTACCCGGCGACCTTCGAGGCGGGCGGTCGCGATGCCACTTCGCAGTCGCTGCTGGGCCTGATCGGCCTGGGCATTCCCGGCACCGCCGAGCAGATCGCCACGCCGGTGTCGCGCTTTCTCGCCCTGCTCTCGGTGATGCGCCTGCCGACCCGCAACGCTGAGGGCATCACTGCGCTGGTCGGCCTGCTGGCGCCGCGTACGCGGGTGCGCATCACCCCGCACTGGCCACGCAAGATTCTCCTCGACCGGCCCGCGCGCCTGGGCCCTGGCGGTCCGGCGCGGCTCGACCAGGGCATGCCGCTGGGGCCGCTGGGGCAGGACGCCAACAGCGAACTGCTGCTGGCCCTGGCCACCGACGACCCGGACGAAGGGCGAGGCTGGCTGCCGGGGGCGACCCTGCATGCCGACCTGCTGGTCCTGCTGCGGGTCTACCTGGGCTGGCGCTGCACCGCGCGGCTGCAATTGTCGCTGCCGCTGCGCAGCCTGCCGCCGGCGCTGCTCGGTGGCCGCGCGCTGCTGGGCATGACCGCGGTACTGGGGCACGACGCCAGCGACGAGCACAGGCGCATCACCATCAACCTGGGCCGCTATCAGGGCCTGGAAAGCAACCCAAGGGACAGAGAGGCAAGACATGTGGCGTACCGTTTCTAGAATCCCCGCCATGCTGGCGCTGGCGACCCTGCTCGGCGGATGCGGGCTGGTCCAGAGCGTCAGCGACGGCACCCGCGACACCGCCCGGGCGGTGTTCTACAAGCAGGTCAAGACCCTGCACCTGGACATCAGCGGCCGTTCGGCGCTGAACACCGACCTGGAAGACATGAATGCCCTGTCGGTGCCGACCCTGGTGCGGGTGTACCAGCTGCGCGGGCGCAAGGCGCTGGACAAGGCCGAATACGACGAGCTGCTCAACGACGGCGATGCCGTCCTCGGCAGCGAGGTGCTGGACCAGCGCGCGCTGATGGTCAGCCCGGAGCAGGGCGCGCGCCTGAGCCAGGCGCTGCACCAGGATGCCCGCTATGTGGCGGTGGTCGCGCTGTTCCGCTATCCGGAAAAACACGCCAACACCTGGCGCCTGGTCCTGGAGCGGGACGACCTCGATCCGGATGCGCCGCGCACCCTGGAGCTGGGTGACAACCACCTGAGCCTGCGACCGCTGGCGGAGTGAACGATGACCGACGCCAGCCCCTCGCTCTACGAAATCCTCCTGCAGAACTTCAATGGCGAACTGGACCTGTACCTGGTCAATGAAGACGACCAGCACGTGCTCTCGGTGCTGGACAACCTGCAGCGCATCCTCAACAGCCGCGCCGGCGCGCTGGCCCACCTTCCCGGCTTCGGCCTGCCGGACCTGAGCCAGGTGCTGCAGGACATGGCCAGCTCGGCGCGCTCGGTGATGGATGACATGAGCGCCACGGTCCTCGCCTACGAGCCGCGGCTCAAGGACCTGCGCGTGGAGATGCTGGCGCAATCGCGGCCGGGGCATCTGGAATACGCGCTGTTCGCCGAGTTCTGGAGTGGCGAGAAGGTGACCTTCGGCACCACCCTGGGCGCGGAAGGGCGCCTGCTGGTGCGCCATCTCAAACGCCAGCGCTACCTGGCGACCCCCTGAATCGGCGACACAAGGAAGCCCCTATGACGGCGGTGTTCGACATGCGTGTGCAGGTGGGCGGCGATCCGCGCCACTGCGAGGAATTCCAGGCGCTGTGCGCGGAACTGGCGAAGCTGCATCACCCCGCTTGCCCGGACCTGGACTGGGACAAGGTGGAGCAGCTGTGCGCGGCGCTGTTCAGGCGCAATGGCGCCGACCTGCAGTCCACCGTGGCGCTGGTCCTGGCGCGGGCCCGTTGCCATGGCCTGGACGGGCTGATCCAGGGCCTGGTGCTGCTGGAGGCCCTGCTCGGGCAATGGCCGCGCCTGTGGCCGAACAGCGATGCGACGCGCCTGGAGATCCTCGACTGGTTGTGCGTGCAACTGCAGGGCTGGTTGCGCGGCGTCACCCTCATGCCCTCGACGCTGGCCGTGGTCCTGCAGTTGCAGACGCGCCTGGAAAGCCTGCGCCTGTTGCTGGCGCCGCAGGTGTCCGCGCCATTGGCCAGCCTGGGACTGCTGCAGCAGTACGTCGCCGGCCTGCTGCTGCGCCTGGAGGGCGCCGGGCTGCCGTCGGTCGCGGTGGAGCGGGGCGGGGCCGAGCGGGTCGTGCCGCTGCTCATCGTCACGCCGCCGCCCTTGCCGCCGCCAGCGCCACCACCGGTGCCGGAACTGTTCGTGCCGGCGCCGCCAAGGCGTCGCGGGCGTGCGCTGGGCTGGGTGCTGGGGCTTGTCGTGTTGCTGGGGTTGAGCGTCTGGGCGGGCTGGTCGCACTGGCGGGACGATCAGGCCCTGGTGCGCCAGCTGCCCACGGAAATCGACCTCGGCAGCCTCGGCCTGTTCGCGCCCGGCAGCGTCGAACTCGCGCCGGAGGCCACGCGCCCGCTGGTGGAGGCACTGGTGCGGATCAAGGCGCAGCCGGGTTGGCAGATCGTGATCACCGGGCATACCGATACCAGCGGCGAGGAGGCCTACAACCAGCGCCTGTCGCGGGAGCGGGCCATGGCGGTGCGCGACTGGTTGCAGCGCATGGGCGACATTCCCCAGGCCTGCTTCGTCGTGCAGAGCGCCGCCGCCAGCCAGCCGCTGGCGAGCAATGACAGCGCGGCGGGGCGTGCGGCCAATCGGCGGGTGGAGATCCGCCTGGTGGCGCAGGGGCAGGGGTGTGGTGTGGGTGGGGATCGGCAGGGGGCTTGACGGGGTTTCAGGTGCATGTCGAGAGATCTCCGGCGCTCTGGAGATCGAGCGCCGCCCGGGTGGTGCATCGCTGTGCATGACGATGCTCTTCTAGCGCCCTTGAAATCGAGCGCCGTCCGCACGGCGCATCGCGGGCAATGCCCGCTTGTGTCTTCAGGACCTCTTAAAATCAAGGTGTGAGAGCGGTGGATGGCAGACTGGATGCCGGCGGTGCCCTAGAGCACGTGTGGGAGCATAGTCGCCATCCACCTCTCACTCTGACCCGAAGCCCG
>NZ_JAVYJH010000055.1:0-6056 GCF_032621685.1 Pseudomonas sp. zfem002
ATGGGAAAAATCGTCAGCCGTTACCCACCGCCCAAGCACCGCAATCCCTACGACCTGCGCGTCCGCGACCTGGACGACAAGTTCCTCGACGTCTACGCCTTCGAAGGCCAGGAGTACCTGAGCAAGCCGTTCCGCTACACCATCCGCTTCACCTGCGGTGAGCCGCGGGAGGTGTTCAACGGCGTGGTCAGCATGACCCAGGAGCAGTTTCTTGCGCGCAACGAGCGCAAGAACTCGCCGCTGGACCTGGACATGCCCAGCATCCTCAACCGCACCGCGCGTTTCGCCATCTATGGCAAGCCGCCGAAGGTGTTCGCCTGGCGGATCAAGAACGAGATCCACGAGCCGCTGCGCGAGCTGTTCGGCCTGATCACCGGCTTCCAGCGCATCGGCGGCTCGGTGGATGAAGGTCACTACGAGATCACCCTGGAGCCGCGTCTCGTGCGCCTGGCCCGGGGTAAGCGCTATCGGATCTTCCAACACCAGTCGGTACCGCAGATCGTCCGGCAGATCCTTGAGGATCATGGTTTCTTCGTGAACAGCGCCTTCAGGTTCGACCTCAAGCGCGAATACCCGCGGCGCCGGCAGGTGATGCAGTACGGCGAAAGCGACCTGGCGTTCATCGAACGACTGCTGGCCGAGGTCGGCATCTGGTACCGCATCGTCTTCGTCTCGGAACTGAAGGTCGACCAGGTGCGCTTTCATGACTGGCAGTGCCACCTGGACTTTGGTGTCGAGCTGCCTTGCCTGACACCCAGTGGCCTGTCCAGCAGCGATGCCGACGCGGTGTGGGAATTGCGCACGCAGCACCAGGTGGTGGAGAAGGAAGTGTTCTTCCGCACTTACGATCCGCGCCAGGCCAATCTGCGGCTGCAGGGCGAAGTCAGCCGGCCGCCTGGTTTTTCGCTTCCGGAGATCCGTTATGGCGAAACCTACGAGTACGCCATGCCCTACACGGAAATGGGCACGCAGACGATGCATGGCTATGGCGCGGAAACGGAGTCCGGGCATTTCTACGCGCGGCTGAGCCAGGAACGCAGCCTCAACCAGCGCGTCCTACTGAGCGGCACCACCTGCAGCCCGACCCTGATGCCGGGGCAGGTACTGCGAGTAACCGGCAACGCACCGCAGGATTTCGCCAATCGGGTGCTGGTCCACACCATCGATGTCAGGGGCGCGCGCAACAAGTTGCACACGGTCGAGTTCAGCGGAATTCCCTACGACGAATACATCTGCTTCCGACCGCAGCTCAAGCCCAAGCCGAGCATCAGCGGCACGCTGCCGGCACGTATCACCAGCCAGAACGACGACGATCTCTACAGCCATATCGATGACGAGGGGCGCTATCGGGTCAGGTTTCTGTTCGACCGCGACGAATGGGATGCCGGCAAGGAAAGCGTCTGGCTGCGTTTGGCCCGACCCTACGCCGGCGCGACCTATGGCCTGCACCTGCCGCTGGTGCAGGGCACGGAAGTGGCAGTGGCGTTCGAGCAGGGGGATCCGGACCGGCCCTACATCGCCCATGCCCTGCACGACAGCCAGCATCCCGATCACGTGGCCAACCGCAACAACCGGCGCAACGTGCTGCGGACCCCGGCGAACAACAAACTGCGCATGGAAGACGAACGCGGGCAGGAGCACGTCAAGCTCAGTACCGAGTTCGCCGGCAAGAGCCAGCTGAACCTCGGGCATCTGGTGGACAGCGAGCGCAGAAAGCGGGGCGAGGGTTTCGAGTTGCGCACCGATCACTGGGGTGCATTGCGCGCGGGCAAGGGCCTGTTCATCAGTGCCGATGCCCAGCCCAAGGCGCAGGGTGAGGTGCTGGACATGAATGCCGCCATTGCCCAGCTGACCAATGCGCTCGCGCTTGCCAATGCCCTGGCCCACAGCGCCTCTGTGTCAGGCGCTTTGGCGGCGGATGTGGAGTCGCAGGAGGGGCTCAGGCAAGCCTTGCAGGGATTGTCCGAGGCGGGGCTGCTTGCCTCGGCGCCTGGCGGCATGGCCTTGGCCAGCGCGAAAAACCTGCAACTGTCGGCAGGCGAAAACCTGAGCGCTACCGCGGGCGACAGCACCGACTTCAGCGTCTTCAAACGTTTCAGCGTGGCGGCGGGCGAGGCCATCAGCCTGTTCGCGCAAAAGCTCGGCATGAAGCTCTTCGCCGCCCGCGGTCCCGTGGAAATCCAGGCACAGAACGACGTGATGAGCCTGAAGGCGAAAGAAACGCTCAGCCTCGACAGTATCAACGGCGAGATCACCTTGAATGCCGAGCAGGGCATCACCCTGGTCAGCCGGGGCGCGTACATCAAGATCAAGGACGGCTCCATCGAGATCGGCGCGCCGGGAGAGGTGCGGGTTCGCAACGACAACACCGTCTGGGGTGGTGCGGCTTCGCTGGAAAAGGCGTTGACGCCGATGGTGCTGGAGGATCCGGTTTATCGGGATCCGACGTCGGGGCGGTTCCAGCTCAAAGAAAAAGGCCTCGGCTCGCCCAGTGCCTACGTGTCCTACGTCATGGAAGACGAAACAGGCCAGGTGGCGAGAGGAATGACCGATGAGGAGGGGTTTACCCAGTCCCATCGGGGAATGGAACCGCAGAACATCAAGTTCTTCTTTGACTAATTGGAGGCTGATACATGACTCAATCTCGTACCGTTGCCGGCGAACTTCAAACGGGCAGGCAGGACGTAGTGGTCGAAGTCGATTACCAATCGAGGCTGTGTTATTTCCGTCCGGAAACCGAAGAGTTGATCTTTCTCAGCGGCGTACAAGCTGCTGAAGTCGAGAACCATTCGCGCAAGATGATTGCAATGGTGGAGCGCTTTCATAAAGCGGAAGCCACCCATCTGAACATGGTCGAGCTGTATGCCCGTGCAAGTGAAAAGCCGGGAATGATGGACGCAGAAAGGGAAGATCTGACGACCCAGGTCTCCGTCGCGGAAGCCGAGCTGGAGGTCCAACGAGCGCAGATAAGCAAAACATTGGGTGAGTTTTCTCAGAAGGGCATGGGATATCAGGATGTTGTCGAGCTGATTCCCATGGGCGTTGGCGCAGGTCCTAAAAAGCCCTATGCCTACGTCAGCAAGAAATTTCTCAGTAAAAAGGGAAGGAGTATCAAGATGCATGATATCTCCTTGAAAGGTAAGGACTATAGAGGTGGCCAGAAAAGCGTCTACAAAGTCGGAAAAAATGGAAAGAGGACAATTGATACGAATTTGCTGATGCAGCAAGTTACCAGTTTTGAGGCCCCAAAGTTAAAGCTGGAACTGAAGGATGTCATGGAATGGGCAGGAGTTGAAAAGGCGCTGGAAGATCTGAACAAAGACCTTACGCTCTTCGAATGGGCGGAGAGCTGGAACGAAAGCCTGCGAGATTCCCGAGCCATCAACGAAAACCTGGATGTGTCCAGTGGCGCGCAGTTCATGCGCTTCATGTCCAATGTTGGCGCAAGCGCCGAATATGATCCTTCCTCGGGGATGGTTGCCATCAAGGGTGAGGCGGGTGCCAGTCTCACTCTTGCATCCGGGAAGGCCGGGTTCACTTCCTATATGCCGGACCGAATGGGCTGGCCACTCATCTACACCAGGAGCAATCAGGAAAACTTCCATATGGGCTGGTTGCGCATGGAGCTTGCCGGTGACCTGACGGGTTTTATCGGCGGCTCGGTAGTCCTCGGCGGACAGTTGCAGGTCGTGACCAAGGACGATCAGCAACTGCTGGCAGGCCAGACGGGAGGGCGGTTGCCTCGCTTCACAGAAAGACGGACGCCCAAGGCCGCTTTTCACAAGCAAATGGCGGCTGAGGACGAAGGATTGGATGTCACCGTCCAGGGGTTTGCCGGAGCCAAGGTCGAAGGAACTCTGAAGGGATCGGTGCAATGGTTGAAACCTGCCGACCCGGACGAGGCACCCACCGCCAAGGGCAAATATGTCGAGTTCTGCTCCATCGCGCCAACCATCGGGGGGCTGGCCGGTGTGGGGGTTGGCTCGAAGTTTCATTGTTCGTTTGTTAACGGAAAGTTTTATCTGCATTTGGCTGCCAGTTTGTGCTGGGGCGTGGGGGCCAAAGGTAGATTGATTTGTGAGGTTAATACTAAAAATATTATGGAGTTCGGTGCGTGGTTGGCGTATCAGCTCTATCGATTGAATTATGCGTTTTTTGATCTTGTTAGTGAGGAGGCGTTTAAGTCATACAGTAGATTCTGTGTGCTTAGAATGGATGATCTGAAAAATGACGTGTATGCGACTTATCAGGAGTTTAGGGTCGATGCAGAGTTTCTTGCTGAGGAATTTGAACGTTTTGTTAAAGCAATTCTTGATGCGCCTAAAAATGGGCTTGAGTCATCTGAAGTCAGAAATAAATTAGCGAGAAATATAATTTATGATAAGAGGAGCATGTTGAGCTATACGCCAGAGGCGAAAGGCATTTTGCTATATCTGATGACTCGTCATAGCAAATGGGATGATGTGGACTTAGATAATTACGGTCCTTATTTCATCGATCGTCATCATGATCGCAAGGAAGCCGTGATTTGTATTCTAAAGAGCATACAAACTCGTGCTGAGTGGGAGAAGGTGATGTGTCGAGTAACGATTGATGGGGTGCGAAAAAATATCGACGAAAATCCAGCATTGATCGCGAAGCGAAAAGAGGAAGAGCTTGTCGAGTTTCTTCAGATGGGGTTTGATCGAGATGTGGAACTCCACAAGAAGAGAAAAGAGTTGGAAGATATCCATGGCTGCTTGAAGGATAAACCAGCTGTGGGGTATGCGTTATCAATGAATGATACCGTATATTATCGGTTGAATACTCTGGATGACCCTAGATTCCCGGATGGGTGTGATTTTGGCCCTTACCGAGGGGACTATGAAAAAATCTAAAATTATCTTGTCTGCTGTGGTTGTGTTGGTTTTCGTTACTTTCTCAGTTTGGATAATAAGAGACAGTGAATGCTCGGAAGTTAACACCTCCTCGCAACCCGCTGTGTCGGAAGCTGATATTGAAAGCTTTTTGTTTAAAATTAAGGAAAGACTGGTTTTCGTTAAGGGTGGAAGTTTTTTGATGGGGGATTTTGGGGTTTCTCATAGTGTGGAGGGACTTCCTCTTGATGCTGAAGAGGGTAGCAAGCCTTTGCATGAGGTGGTCTTGAGTGATTTTTATATTGATAAATATAAGGTGACCAATGAGGACTACCGGGCTTATCTGGAATATCACGGAAAGCAACTTAGAACGGATGTCGCAGGTTATCGATTTTTCTTGTTTAGCATGCCCGATCGACTTCCTGCTCATCTGGATTGGTTCGAAGCCGAACAGTATTGCGCTTGGCTTTCGGATATCAGTGGTTTGCCTTTTTCCCTGGCAACTGAAGCGCAGTGGGAGTACGCGGCCAGGAGTCGTGGGCAGTTTCTAATGGTTGCAACCAATGATGGAACCTATAAAGTTTCTATTAGCAGCGAGGGGCGAGCTGTAGGAGTAAATATTTCAACTTCGTTGGATAGAAAGCAGTTTGCGGCAGAAATGGGCTGGGGTACAGGTGGGCTGACGCCATTGCCAGTAGACCGATTCCCCCCAAATCCATTGGGCGTTTACGCGATGTCAGATAGTGGCTTTGAATGGGTGAAGGATTGGTATGACCCTGACTACTATAAGTACTCTCCGACTAATGATCCGCAAGGTCCCGAGCAGCCAGTGCATCGCGATGTTCTGGGGCGCCCTACAAAAGTGCTAAGGGGGCAAAGCCACGCAGATGAGTATTGGACTGTCGGGATAAATGTTCACAGGATGCCGGCCAATCCGAATGCTTACTTCAGGACTAACGATGTAGCGTTTCTTTCCTCAAAAACAGCACGTTGTGTAGTCAATAGCGGGGAGCCACTGGCGCTGGATT
Source organism: Pseudomonas sp. zfem002 (assembly GCF_032621685.1). Classification (NCBI taxonomy): domain Bacteria; kingdom Pseudomonadati; phylum Pseudomonadota; class Gammaproteobacteria; order Pseudomonadales; family Pseudomonadaceae; genus Pseudomonas; species Pseudomonas sp. zfem002. The sequence continues at coordinate 5,885 of NZ_JAVYJH010000055.1, forward strand.
AGTAGGTTTTTAACGCGAATTTTCGTAAGCGCTCCATAAACCCCACCTATCCAAAGATGGACGAGCGCTTAGCTATGCAGATGAGGCGTGCAATTCCAAGGCAGCAGGGCTTCGTAATCTTCCACTGAGGACGCCTGCGGCAGGCGTTCCAGTGCGTGGCGCAGCCACGCAT
>NZ_JAVYJH010000056.1:0-5869 GCF_032621685.1 Pseudomonas sp. zfem002
CATCAATACCTTCCTGTGACGTGAAGGTTGCTCACTTCCCGTAGGAGCGTGGCTCGTCGTGTGACGAACCACGCTCCTACGGGGGAGCGGAGGCAAGAAGTTCATTTTCATCGAGGACTGAAACATGGGTTGGCTGAACAACCAGATCGCCCTGGTCACCGGCGGCACCGGCGGCATCGGCAGCGCGGGGACCGCTTTGCGGTCCTTCGCGGTGGTTCGTCACACGACGAGCCACGCTCCTACGGGGGAGCGGAGGCAAGAAGTTCATTTTCATCGAGGACTGAAACATGGGTTGGCTGAACAACCAGATCGCCCTGGTCACCGGCGGCACCGGCGGCATCGGCAGCGCCATCGTGCGGCGCTATGTCGCCGAAGGCGCCCGAGTCGCCGTCATGGGCCGCGACGCCGCGCAACTGGCGGCGCTGTCCGCCGAGCTGGGCGATTCCATCATCACCGTGCAGGGCGACGTCGCGCGCTGGCAGGACAACCAGCGCGCCGTGGCGGCGACCCTGGAGGCCTTCGGCAGGCTCGACACCTTCGTCGGCAATGCCGCGGTGTTCGACTATTTCACCCGGCTCGACCGCATCGCCCCGGAAGACTTCGAGAAAGCCTTCAACCAGCTGTTCTCGATCAACGTCCAGGGCTATCTGCTCGGCGCCCAGGCGGCGACCGCGGCCTTGCGCGAAAGCCGCGGCAGCATGATCTTCACCCTGTCCAACAGTGCCTTTTACGCCGGTGGTGGTGGCATTCTCTATGTCACCGCCAAGCACGCCCTGGTCGGCATGATCCGCCAGCTGGCCTACGAGCTGGCCCCGGACATCCGCGTCAATGGCGTCGCCCCCGGTGCCACCAACACGCCGATGAAAAGCCTCGAAGGCCTGAACAGCCGCAGCGTGCCGCTGAACCAGATTCCCGGTTTCGAGACCGGTGCCGCCGAGGCGGTCCCGCTGCAGCGCATCGCCGAGCCAGAGGAGCACACCGGGCATTACGTGCTGCTGGCCTCGCGGGAGAATGCCGGGCTGACCACCGCCAACATCATCCACAGCGATGGCGGCTGGGAGATCCGCAGCAGCGGCGCGGCGAAACACCGCAAGACCTGATTGACCCTGCGTGCTCGACAAAATGAACAAGAGAGATGCGTGATGAGCGACAGAAGCCTTAGTGCACCGCAACAACACCTGCTGGCGCTGTTCGCCGGCCTCGAACTGCCGGTGCTGGCCGCGCCGATGTTCCTGGTTTCCGGGCCGCAGCTGGTCTCGGCCTGCTGCCAGGCCGGCATCGTCGGCAGCCTGCCGGCACCCAACGCGCGTACCGTCGAGCAGCTGGACGCCTGGCTCGGCGAGATCGTCGCCGAGCGCGAGGCCGCCCGCCTGCGTGGCGAAAGCCGCGCGCCGTGGATGCTGAACATGATCGTGCACAGCACCTACGACCGCTTCGACGCCGAGCTGGAACTGGTCAAGCGCTACCAGCCGCCAATCGTTTCCACCGCCCTGGGCAGCCCCAAGCGCGTGCTGGAGGCCGTGCACGCCTACGGCGGCGTGGTGATCGCCGATGTCATCAGCCCGGCGCTGGCGCGCAAGGCGGCGGACGCCGGGGTCGATGGCCTGGTCCTGGTGTGCAACGGTGCCGGCGGGCATACCGGCAACTACAACCCGTTCGCCTTCATCGGCGAAGTGCGGCAGTTCTGGGACGGCCCGCTGGGCCTGGCCGGGGCGATTTCCTCGGGTCGCGATATCCACGCCGCGCAGGTCCTTGGCTGCGACTTCTCGCTGGTCGGCACCCGTCTGGTCGCCGCCGCCGAAAGCCTGGTGGACGACGCCTACCGCGACATGCTGGTGGCCTGCGGGCTCGACGACATCGTCACGACCAGGGCGGTCAGCGGCGTGCTCGCCAACTGGATGCGCCCGTCGCTGGAACAGGCCGGGATCGACCCGAGCGCCGAGAGCCGCGCCAGCATCGACTTCTCCGGGAATATCGCCAGCGCCAACAAGGCCTGGAAACACGTGTGGTCGGCGGGGCAGGGGGTGGGGCAGATCACCCGGCGCTACAGCGTCGCCGAGCTGGTCGACGAGCTGCACCGGGGTTACCAACAAAGCCGCGCCCGCGCGCTGTAAAGGAGCATCGCCATGACTCATCCGTCCCTGCATGCCGCCGCCGAGGCCCTGGCCCGCGCGCGCGACAGCCGCACCCCGTGCCCGCGGGTTTCCGAACGCTTCGACATCCACAGCCTGGCCGACGCCTACGCCATCCAGGACCTCAACACCCGCGCCGCCCTGGCCGCGGGCCGCCGCCTGAGCGGGCGCAAGATCGGCCTGACCTCGCTGGCGGTGCAGCAGCAACTGGGCGTCGACCAGCCGGACTTCGGCATGCTCTTCGCCGACATGGAATACCGCGACGGCGATGCCATCGACAGCAGCCGCCTGATCCAGCCCAAGGCGGAGGGCGAGATCGCCTTCGTCCTCGGCCGCGACCTGCCCCAGGTCGACACCACCCTGGCCGAGCTGCTGCGCGCGGTGGACCATGTGCTGCCGGCGCTGGAGATCGTCGACTCGGCGATCGAGGACTGGAAGATCACCCTGGTCGACACCGTCGCCGACAACGCCTCGTCCGGCCTCTATGTGCTGGGCAAGACCCCGGTCAGCCTGGCCGGCCTCGACCTGGCCCTGGAGGGCATGCTCCTGGAGAAGAACGCGGCCCAGGCCGCCATCGGTCTCGGCGCGGCGTGCATGGGCAATCCGCTGGATGCCTGCCTGTGGCTGGCACGGACCATGGCCGCGGCGGGACGTCCGCTGCAGGCCGGCGATGTGCTGCTCTCCGGGGCGCTGGGGCCGATGGTCCAGGTCAGCGCCGGCGACAGCCTGCGCCTGCGCCTGACCCGTCTGGGCGAAGTGAGCTGCCGCTTTGTCTGAAGCCTGACCCGAGCCACGCCGGCCACCCGTGCCGGTGTACGTCACAACAATAAAACCAGTGGGCGGCGGGCATCTGGCCGGCCGGACCCACGAGGGCGTGCCATGTACGACATCTTCAACGACCCGACGCGGTTGGCGCCGGCGCACGTGCGCTGCGAGCCCGGCGCGGACGGCAGTTTCATCCTCAGCAACGCAGAAACCCTGCAACCCTATGCGCGCTGCATCGGCGAATGGCTGGAGCGCTGGGCCGTGGAGCGGGCGGACCATCCCTACCTGGCCGAGCGGCGCAACGGCGCCTGGTTCACCCTGACCTACCAGCAGGTGCGCCAGCGCGTCGGCGCGCTGGCCCAGGGCCTGCTGGAGCTGGACATCGCCCCGGGGCGGCCGCTGCTGATGCTCTCGGAAAACGATATCGACCAGGCCCTGCTGACCCTGGCGGCGATGCACGTGGGCATCCCGGTGTCCACGGTGTCGGTGGCCTATGCGCGCAATACCGCAGACGGCTGCGCCAAGCTCAAGGCCATCGTCGAGGTGCTCGACCCGGCGCTGATCTTCGTCAACGACGGCGATGCCTACAGCCGCGCCATCGAACTGGTCGCGCCGCGCTGCCCGGTGCTGGCGGCGCGCAACGCCCAGGAGCTTGCCGACGGCCTGGCCCTGCCGCTGTTGTACAAGGCGGAAAGCCCGGCGGTGATGCAGGCGTTCGCGCGCATCGACGGCGACACCCCGGCGCGCTACCTGCTGACTTCCGGTTCCACCGGCTCGCCCAAGGCGGTGATCAACACCCACGGCATGCTCTGCGCCAACCAGCAGGCCATCGCCCAGTGCTGGCGCTTCATCGAACGGATCGACGTGGTGGTGCTGGACTGGCTGCCGTGGAGCCATGTGTTCGGCGCCAACCACAACTTCAACCTGGTGCTGCGCAACGGCGGCACCCTGTATATCGACGACGGTCGCCCGTTGCCGGGGCAGATCGACCGCACCGTGGAGAACATCAAGTCGGTCAGGCCGACCCTGTTCTTCAACGTGCCGCGGGGCTACGAGGCGCTGCTGCCGTACCTGGAGCGCGACGAGGCGCTGGCGCGGGCGCTGTTCGGCCGTCTCGAACTGCTGTTCTACGCCGCCGCCGCGCTGCCGCAGAGTTCCTGGCAGCGCCTGTCCGCGCGGGCTGCCGAGGTGCGCGAAGCGCCGCTGTTCTTCGCCACCGAGTGGGGCTCGACCGAGACCTCGCCGGTGGTCACCAGCGTGCACTTCCCGCTGGACAAGGCCGGCAATATCGGCCTGCCGGTCCCGGGCACGCAGATCCGCTTCGTGCCCAGCGGCGACAAGCTGGAAATGCGCGTGAAGGGTCCGTCGGTATTCCCGCGCTATCTCAACGATGCGCAGAGCAGCGCGGCGGCCTTCGACGAACTGGGCTTCTACCGCATCGGCGATGCCGGGCGCCTGGTCGATCCCGAGCGGCCGGAGCTGGGCATTCTCTTCGATGGCCGGGTTACCGAGGACTTCAAGCTGAGCAGCGGCACCTGGGTCTCGGTCGGCACCCTGCGGCCACGCCTGGTCAGTGCCCTGGCGCCCTATGCCAGCGACTGCGTGATCTGCGGGCATGACCGCGACGTGATCGGGGCGCTGGTCTATCCGACCCCGGCGCTGCGCGAACTGCTGGGCAAGGCCGGGCAGGACATGAGCGGTGCCGAACTGGCCCTGCAGGCGGAAGTGCGCCTGGCCCTGTGCGCCGGCCTGCAGGCCCTGGCCCGGGACTTCCCGGCCTCCTCGCAGCATGTCGCGCGGCTGCTGATCCTCGACACGCCGGCGAGTCTCAACGACGGCGAAATCACCGACAAGGGCTACATCAACCAGCGCGCCGCCCTGACGCTGCGCGCCGAGGCGGTCCAGCGCCTGTACGCCGACACCCTCGGCCAGGACGTGATCCTGCTCGCCGAAGTCTACGGAGAAGCGGTATGAGTCAACGCAAGCTGAAAGTCGCCATCATCGGTTCCGGCAATATCGGCACCGACCTGATGATCAAGATCCTTCGCCACGGACAGCATCTCGAGATGGCCGTGATGGTCGGCATCGACCCGGCCTCCGACGGCCTCGCCCGTGCCGCGCGCATGGGCGTGGCGACCACCCACGAAGGTGTCGCGGGGCTGACCCGCATGGCTGAATTCGCCGAGATCGATTTCGTCTTCGATGCCACCAGCGCCGGCGCCCACGTGAAGAACGACGCCTTCCTGCGCTCGATCAAACCCGGCATCCGCCTGATCGACCTGACCCCGGCGGCCATCGGTCCGTACTGCGTACCGGTGGTGAACCTGGAGCAGAACCTCGGCCAGCTCAACGTCAACATGGTCACCTGCGGCGGCCAGGCGACCATCCCGATGGTGGCTGCGGTGTCGCGGGTAGCCAAGGTCCATTACGCCGAGATCGTCGCCTCGATCGCCAGCAAGTCCGCCGGCCCCGGCACTCGCGCCAATATCGACGAGTTCACCGAGACCACCTCCCGCGCCATCGAGGTGATCGGCGGCGCGGCCAAGGGCAAGGCGATCATCGTCATGAACCCGGCGGAGCCGCCGCTGATCATGCGCGACACGGTGTTCGTGCTGTCCGAGGCGGCGGACCAGGCCCGGGTCGAGGCCTCCATCGAGGAGATGGCCCAGGCCGTCCAGGCCTACGTGCCCGGTTATCGCCTGAAGCAGAAGGTGCAGTTCGAGCCCGTCAGCGAGCTGAAGATCCCTGGCCTCGGTCTGTTCAGCGGCCTGAAGACCTCGGTGTTCCTCGAAGTCGAAGGCGCCGCCCATTACCTGCCGGCCTACGCCGGCAACCTCGACATCATGACGTCCTCCTCGAAGTCGAAGGCGCCGCCCATTACCTGCCGGCCTACGCCGGCAACCTCGACATCATGACGTCCGCCGCCATGGCCACCGCCGAGCGCATGGCCGTGTCGATGATCGACGGCTGAG
>NZ_JAVYJH010000057.1:0-2855 GCF_032621685.1 Pseudomonas sp. zfem002
TCGCTACGCGCTTCTTTCAGCTTGGCCTCACGGCGTCCACCTTGCGTTTCACTACAGTTGTCGTCACTCAGTCTGGTCACCGCTTTCAGGTGACTGATTTTGGCCCATGCCGGGCACACTGGGAGCGGGCGTTGCCCGCGATGAGGCCGGCAAGCGCAGCAGATCATCCGGCACTTGAAATGAGACCGGCTTCAACAAGCGCTTCGCGGGCTTTTCCACGCCATGAAAAAACGCCGCGTTCCGGAGCCCGGAACGCGGCGTTCTTGGTCAATCCCGACGCAGCTTAAACGGCCAGGGCGCGCTCACGCAGTTCGCTATTGAGGATGCGATCGTTCTCGCTGTAGTCCACCGGCACGTCGATCACGTGCACGCCCGGGGTCTTGATGCAGTGCTCCAGCAGCGGCAGCAGGCCTTCGGCGCTTTCCACCCGATGGCCGTTGGCACCGTAGGCTTCGGCGTACTTGACGAAGTCCGGGTTGCCGTAGTCCAGGCCGAAATCGGTGAAGCCCATGTTCGCCTGCTTCCAGCGGATCATGCCGTAGCCGTCGTCACGCAGGATCACCACGGTGACGTGCATGCCCAGACGCACCGCGGTTTCCAGCTCCTGGCTGTTCATCATGAAACCGCCGTCGCCGCACACCGCGATCACCGGACGGTCCGGATACACCAGGTGCGAGGCCATGGCCGACGGCAGGCCCGCGCCCATGGTCGCCAGGGCGTTGTCCAGCAGCACGGTGTTGGGCTTGTGCGCCTTGTAGTTGCGGGCGAACCAGATCTTGTAGATGCCGTTGTCCAGGGCGACGATGCCGTCCGACGGCAGGGCGCGGCGGATATCGGCGACCAGCCGCTGCGGATACACCGGGAAGCGGTTGTCGTCCTTGCCTTCGGCGATCTGCGCTTCGTTGGCCTCGCGGATCGCCATCAGGCGGGTGAAGTCCCAGTGCGACACGTCGCCCAGGCCTTCGCCGATCTGCCATACGGCGTTGGCGATGTCGCCGATCACTTCGATCTGCGGGAAGTACACGGCATCGACTTCAGCGGAGCGGAAGTTGATGTGGATGACCTCGGTGCCGCCACGGACCATGAAGAACGGCGGCTTCTCGATCACGTCGTGGCCGATGTTGATGATCAGGTCGGCCGCCTCGACCGCACGGTGCACGAAGTCACCGGAAGACAGTGCGGCGTTGCCGAGGAAGCGCGGGTTGCGCTCGTCGACCACACCCTTGCCGAGCTGGGTGGTGACGAACGGGATGCCGGTCTTCTCGATCAGCTGGGTCAGGACCTTGGCGGTCATCTTGCGGTTGGCGCCGGCACCGATCACCAGGATCGGGCTGCGCGCGATGCGCAGTTTCTCGACGGCGGCCTCGATGGCCACGTGCTCGGCCAGCGGACGACGGTGCAGGCTCGGCGGAATCGGCAGGACGTCGGTCTGCTCGGCGGCGATGTCTTCCGGCAGCTCCAGGTGCACCGCGCCCGGCTTCTCTTCCTCGGCCAGGCGGAACGCCTCGCGCATGCGCGACGGGATGTTGTCGGCGGAGGCGAACTGGTGGGTGTACTTGGTGATGGGGTCCATCATTGCGCACACGTCGAGGATCTGGAAACGACCCTGCTTGGACTTCTTGATCGGCTTCTGGCCGGTGATCATCAGCATCGGCATGCCGCCCAGGTAGGCGTAGGCGCCGGCGGTGACCAGGTTGGTCGCGCCAGGGCCGAGGGTCGACAGGCTGACGCCGGTCTTGCCGGTGAGGCGGCCATAGGTGGCAGCCATGAAGCCCGCGGACTGTTCGTGGCGGGTCAGCACCAGCTTGATCTTCGACTTGCGCAGGGATTCCAGCAGGTCGAGGTTTTCCTCACCGGGAATGCCGAACACATACTCGACACCTTCGTTTTCCAGGCATTGCACAACGACATCGGCGGCCTTGGCCATCTTGCTTGCTACCTCAAATGGGATTGCAGGATCAGGGAAAAAAGGTTGAGCGGTCAGCGCGGAGCACTGACATCAGTCTGCCCGGTCGCCAGCAAAGCGGCCCGGACGAAGTCTTGACGCAAGCAACGCTCGATAAAGTCACTTACAAAGACGGCGGCATTGTCGCATCTTTTCGGCACCGCCATGGCTTGACGTATTGAAGTAAATGCACCGTTCAGCACCCGAAAGCGACAATCGGCCGCAGCGATCTTCTCCAGCGGCTGACGCACGCCGGCGGCGGCATCGAGATGTGCGCCGATGAACAGGTCCACCGCGCCCGCCGAGGTGGCGGCCCGTTCCAGCGTCGCGTGCTGCAGGGTGCGGCTGAGGAACAGGTCGTAGGCCGCGCCCTCGCCCACCGCCAGGCGCAGGCCGGGCTGGTCGAGCTGGTCCACCGCCTGGAACGGTGCATCGTTGCGCACCAGGTAGGTGCCTTCGATCAGCACGTAGGGGGCACTGAAGTGGATCTGCGCCTCGCGTACCGGTTCGATGGCGAGGAAGGCGACGGTCCAGGCGTTGTCCTCCAGTGCAGCGAAGACCTTGCCGGCGGCGTCGAAGGTACGCATTTCCAGGGGCACGCCCAATGCGTCGGCCAGGGCCTTGGCCAGGGCCACGGAGACGCCCTGGGGCTCGCCGTCGGCACCGCGCTGGGCAAGGACCGGGTTGCCGAAGTTGATGGCGGCGCGCAGCACGCCGTCGGGGGCGAGTTCCTGGAGGATGGCGGGGGTTACAAGGGGCATGTTGGACTCCAGCGATGAGGTCCTCAAGGCTTACCAGATAGGCAAGGTATAGGAAACGATCAGGCGATTCTCGTCGGCACCCCGGGCGAAGCTCGAGCGATAGGCCGCATTGCGCCACTTGATGCCGACATTCTTCAGCACCCCGTCCT
>NZ_JAVYJH010000006.1:0-155945 GCF_032621685.1 Pseudomonas sp. zfem002
CGAAACCGGGAACAGACTGGTCTGGCTGCGAGACTCTCCTTGTATGTAGGCCATAACGAAAAATGCTCCGTATCTTTCGATACGGAGCATTCTCTTAAAGGGCCGGGCAGATTGCTAGGTTTTCACACAGTCTGATGATTGGCCCCTTCTTCATTGTTGGCTGGTCGGGSCTCATCGCGGGCAATGCCCGCTCCCACAGGTTACGTGGCGCACACAAAACCTGTAGGAGCGGGCGTTGCCCGCGATGAGGCCAGCAGCAACACCCTCAATCCGCCAGTTTCGGCAGACACTCATCCAGCCGCTTGTACAGGGCACTCTCCACCGGCCAGTTCCTCAGCAAGCGCGCCCGGTCCCTGGCGAATGCCGGGGCGAAGCTCAGTTGCGTCGCATGCTGGCTCATCGCATCGAGGTCGATCAGCGCCCACTGCCCGTCCTGCCAGAACAGGTTGTAGGCCTTCAGGTCGCCATGGCTGATGCGTTCGTGGATCAGCTGTGCCAGCAACTGCTGCAACGCCGCCAGCTGCTCCTCCGGCACCTCGCCACTGTCCACGTAGGGCGCGAAGCTGGTCATCAGGTCCGGCCCGTCGAGCAGTTCGGTGACCAGGTAGGCCTTGCCGCGCAGGCCCAGCCAGCGCGTCTCCAGCACCGCCAGCGGGGTGGGCGTGGCGAAGCCGAGGAATGCCAGGCGATGCCCTTCGATCCACGAATGCCAGGCCCGGCTCGGGCGCCAGAAACGCTTGAACCAGTGGGCGGTGTTCTTGATGTTGTAGCGCTTGATCACCAGCGCCCGACCATCGGCCTCGACCCGCGCCACGCTGGCGGCACCGCCGGTCTTGTACAGGTGCCCGGCGTCGATCAGCGCGTCAGCGTTGTCCAGTACCGGCTGCATCGCGGCGACCTGCTTGCGCGGGATCGCCTTCAGGCCCGAGGCGCCACGCTCGACGCTGAACAGCGTGCAGTCACGGCCGGCCTTGTCCAGGTAGTCCTTGAGACGCCAGTGGCGGACCTTGTCGATCTGCTTCTGCAGGGCTTCCAGCGGCAGCGCGTGCTCGCTGTTGGCCAGCAGGTAGTGCACCAGCAGTTCTTCGATGAAGGGTTCGAGGCGCTTGGGCAACTGGGCGAAGAGCACCCCGAGGTTCTGCAGCACCTGCTGGCGCGACAGGGGCTGGCCCGGGGTTTGCGCCTTGATGCCGCCGCCGTCGATGACGTAGAGCTGGCCGTCATGGCGCAGCAGGTTGTCCAGGTGCAGGTCGTCCTGCCACAGGCCCTTGGCGTGCAGTTGCGCGACCGCGGTAAGGGCTTCGCCGAGGACCAGGCTCTGCGCGTCGCTGAGCGGTGCCTGGCCTTCGACTTCAGCCCAGGCGTCGCCCAGGCTGCTCGAGCCTTCGAGGTATTCGAACAGCAGCCAGCCGCCTTCGCCTTCCTTCAGGCCGTCGGCCAGCAGCCGCGGGGTAGTCACGCCGTTGTCGGCGAGCAGGCGCACGCCGTCCCGCTCCCGCTGGAAATGCCGCGCGGCGCTGCCGCCGACCAGCAATTTGGCCAGCACCGGCGTGCCCCGCCAGACCCCGGCACCGACATAGCGCTGCCCCGGCAGCACCCGCAGCAGGCTGAGCAGTTGCAGCTCGGCGCTGCCGGCGGCATCGGCGAGGGTAATGCTCAGCGGCAGGGCCGGGGCGCGCCCGGCATCCTTGAGTTCGGACAAACGCATCAGCGGGATTCCTTATGACGACGGCGACGCAGCAGGCGCTGCAGCCAGGCATTCACCAGCGCGCTGTCCGCAGGCTGATCCAGGTACGCCGAGAGCAGCAGGCGCACGTCCGCCTCGCTCCAGAGCGGCGCGCGGCGCAGCAGCGGCTCCAGGTCCTTGAGGCGGTCACGTTTGCCGAACAGCAGTGGCCGGGTCTTTTCCAGGTCGATCAGCTGGGCCTGCCAGCCGTCGCCGCGTTCGCGCAGGAAGATGTGCTTGGGGTAGAAGCAGCCGTGGACCTGCCCGGCACCATGGACGGTGCGGGCCAGCTGGCCGCAGGCGCGCAGGATGCCGTGGCGCTGGCCGGTGTCCAGCTGTTGCCACTGGCCGAGCAGCAGGTCGAGATCGGTCCACTCGTCCAGCGCCCGGGTCATGAGGATCGCCCGGCGCTCGCCGTCGACCTTGCGCTCGCCGTAGAACACCGCCTGCAGCGCCGGAATGCGCAGCTTCTGGTAGCGGCGGATATTGCGGAATTCGCGGGCGAAGGTCGGCTCGCCGAACGGCCGGTGCAGGGTGTGGGTCAGGTAGTTGCTCTGGCGCTTGAGGTAGTAACCCTTGCCCTCGAGTTCCAGGCGAAACACGCTGCTCCAGCCACCGCGGCCGGTGTTGGGCTCGTCCACCGCGTCCAGTTGCACGGCCCAGAGCTGATCGAAGCCCTTCAGGCCATGGCGTTCGAGCAGCGCCGTGTCGCTGCTGGCGACAAAATCACTCATTCGCGTCCCTCGAAAAACTTCACGATATGGCGGATGCGCTTCTTGTCGGCCGCGTTCAGGCGCTCGCGGTTGCGGTACTGCAGGTAGAAGCGCAGGCGCTGGGTGGCCGACAGATGATACTTGGCCACTTTGTCCAGGCACGCCAGGTCCTTGGTGATGCGGTAGCGCAGCATGAAGCTGCGCCAGAAGTCGCCGGTCGGGCAGTCGATGAAGAACAGCGTGCCCGCGTCGTCCACCAGCAGGTTGCGCCACTTCAGGTCGTTGTGGGTGAAGTGGTGGTCATGCATGACCCGCGTATGCCGGGCCAACTGGCGGCTGATGTGATCGACCCAGCGGCGGTCGGCCAAGCGCGGATCGTTGCGCTCGGCCAGGGCGTTGAGATCCTCGGTGCGCGGCAGTTCGCGGGTGATCATCGCGCCGCGGCCGAAACTCAGGCCATTGCGCTCCAGGCCGCAGGCCACCACCTCGGCGGTGGGGATCTGCCATTTGGCGAACTGCTTGAGGTTCTGCCACTCGGCCTTGATCCGCGGCCGTCCCAGGTAGCGGCGCAGGTGCTTGCCGGCGCCGATGTAGCGTTTGACGTAGTAGTTGATCCCGTCACGCTGGATGCGGATCACCTCGCTCAGCGGATCGCGGGTGAGCTGCTCGCCCTGCAGGGCGAACACCTTGTCGATACTGCCGAAATCCTCTGCCAGGGCCGCGTACTTCGGCTCCAGTGTCCAACCCGCCATCAGAGCGCATCCCCATACCGTTGCTTACGCTCGTAGAGCTTTTGCGCCTTGCCGTCCAGCCAGCGCAGCAGGCCCGCGTGTTCGGCGAGGATCTGCCGCAGCGGCTGCTGGAAATAGCCGCGCAGGAAGCGCAGTTTGTCGCGCCGCGTCAGGCCGATGTCCAGCGCCGAGAAATACAGGGCGGCCAGGTCCTTGTCGCGCCAGCGCCGGGTGATCCTGTCACGGGTCTGGGCGCGGTGCAGGTCGATGACCGACAGCTTGAAGTCATCCGCCGTCACCGGTTTGTCGGTGTGCAGGAGGAAGTGGCAGATGTAGCAGTCGCGGTGGTTGACCCCGGCGCGATGCATGCCGCCGGTCATCTTCGCCACCTCGGCGATCAGCGCGCGCTTGAGGCGCGGTTCTGGCGGCTGGCGCAGCCAGTCGATGCTGAAGTCTTCCAGGCTGACCGTCGGCGCCAGTTCCTCGGTGACGATGAACGAGTGCTGGGTCGCCGGATTGCTGCCGCGCTCGCCGAAGGCCACCGCGGTCATGGTCGCTACGCCGGCCTGGTGCAGGCGCTGGATCGCCGTCCATTCCTGGCCGGCGCCGAGCACCGGCAGCTTGGCACTGAACAGGTTCTTGAAGATCTCGCCCCAGCCGATGCCGCGGTGGATCTTGACGAAATAACCGTCGCCGGCGACCTCGGTGCGCAGGGTGCGGCGGCCTTCCAGTTCGCGGTAGACCTCGCCCTGCAGCGCTTCGACGGCCTCGAAGGGATCGCGTCCGGCCCACAGGCGCTTGAAGGGTTCTGCCAGGATCAGCTTCATGGGCGCTCCCCGAGAATCACGTCGGCGGCATGCTCCGGCATGCTGTACAGGTCGGCGGTCTCGGCGAAGGCCAGGCCATTCTGGCCCCAGCTGGCGCGGGCCGCCGGGTCTTCGAGCATGCGCTGCAGGTAGCGGTTGAGCTGCTCCTGCTCGAACGGTTCGTCCAGCACCAGGCCGCTGTCGGCCTCGGCGATGTAGTGGGCGTAGCCGCACACCGCGGTGACCAGCACCGGCAGGCCGGCGACCAGCGCCTCCAGCAGCACGGTGCCGGTGTTCTCGTTATAGGCGGGGTGGATCAGCACGTCGGCGCCGAGCAGGAAGCGCGGGATATCGCTGCGTCCCTTGAGGAACTGCACCTGGTCGCCGAGGCCCAGGGCGGTGCTCTGCAACTGGAACACCTTGGGATCGTCCTGGCCGATGACCATCAGCCGGGTGCGCTTGCGCAGGGCCGGGGGCAGGGCGGCGAGGGCCTTGAGGCTGCGGTCGGTGCCCTTGGTCTTGAACCCGGAGCCGATCTGCACCAGCAGCAGGTCGTCGTCGCCCAGGTCGAATTCGCGGCGGAAGTCGGCGCGGATCCCGGCGGCGTTGGCCGGTGCCCGGCGGTCCTGGGATATGCCCGGCGGCAGCAGGTGGAAGCGCTCTTCCGGGGTGCCGTAGTGCTTGATGAACAGCGGCTGCTGCACCTCGGAAATCATCAGGATCTCGGTGCGCGCGTCCTTCGCGAAGACCGCGCGCTCGTACTCGGCAAAGTGCCGGTAGCGGCCCCAGCGCCGGTACAGGCCGCCGCGCAGGGTCTGGGCCTTGTCCTCGAAGCAGCCGTCGGCGGCGTAGTAGACGTCCAGGCCGGGCATCTTGTTGAAGCCGATCAGGCGGTCGACCGGGCGTTTCGCCAGGTCGGCGGCCATCCAGGCGCTGAGTTTTTCATTGCGGCGGTGGTTGAACAGCGCCTTGACCGGCGCCACCAGCACCTCGAAGCCGGGCGGCACGTCGCCTTCCCAGATCAGGGTATAGACACGGATCCTGTGCCCGCGGCGCTGGCACTCCAGGGCGATGCGCATGAAGTCACGCTGCAGGCCACCGAAGGGGAAATACTTGTAGAGCACGAAAGCCAGTTGCATCAACGAACATCCTCGGCCCGCAGCAGCTCGCCCAACTGGCGTGCCACACGTTCGGGATTCAGGCGAGTGAAGCACAGCGGCCACTCACGTTTGAGATCGAACCGGCGCAGTTCCTCGGCGCCCGGTTTGTAGGTGCACTTCTTGCGCAGGCAGGGCGCACAGGGGAAATCGCTGGCCACATGGACCTGGGATTTGCCATAGGCCCCGGTGAGGCCCGGATTGGTCGGGCCGAACAGGGAAATGGTCGGCACGTCCAGTGCCGCCGCGAGGTGGCCGAGTCCGGTATCGACGGCCACGCAGGCCTTGGCCGAGGCCAGCACCTTGCCCACCCCGGCCAGGTTCAATTTGGGTAGTACCTGGGCATTCTTCAAGCCCTGGGCGATGCGCTCGGCGCGGGCTTTCTCCGTCGGATTGCCCCATGGCAGGCAGACATGCAGGCCGGCGCGACCGAGGCGCTCGGCCAACTGGCGCCAGTACAGTTCGGGCCAGTGCTTGGTGTCCCAGGTGGTGCCATGCAGGAACACCACGTAGGGCGCCACGCCGATCTGCTCCAGGCGGCTGCGGTCCAGGCCGTAGTCGCCGATGCCTTCCGGCAGGTCGTAGCCCAGGGCCAGGGCGAACAGCTGGCGGACCCGCTCGACCGCGTGCTGGCCGGTGGCAACCGACAGGCGGCGGTCATAGAAGCGGCTGGAGAGCCCTTCGCGCGCCGAATAGCGGTCGAGGCCGGCGACCGGGGTCTTCTTCACGTAGCGGGTCAGCCAGGCGCTCTTGACCAGGCCCTGGGCATCGATCACCAGATCGTACTTGCGCTCGCGGATGCGCTTCTTGAACTGGCCCCATTCGCCGCTCTTGAAGGTCTGCCAGAGGTTCTTGCGCCAGCGGCGGATCGCCACCGGGATGACCTGGTCCACCGCCGGATGCCAGCTGGGGATCTCGGCGAAGCCTTCTTCCACCACCCAGTCGAATCGGATGCCGGGGATGGCATGGGCCGCGTCGCTCAGGGCCGGCAGGGCGTGGATCACGTCGCCCAGGGATGAGGTCTTGATCAGCAGCACGCGCACTTAGTCGACCTCTGGACTGATGTCGACCAGCGACGGGCCGTTGAGGCGCTGCAGTGCCGCCGCGACGGCATCCGGCTCCAGCTGGCGCAGGCAGTTGTAATGGCCGTAGCGGCAGGTGCGGTCGAAGCACGGGCTGCAATCCAGGCCCAGGCGCACCACCTCGACCTGGTCGGCGAGCGGCGGGGTGAAGCCCGGCGACGTGGAGCCGTAGACCGCCACCAGCGGCCGGTTCAGTGCCGCGGCGACGTGCATCAGCCCGGAATCGTTGGACACCACGGCATCGGCGCAGGACAGCAGGTCGATGGCCTCGGCCAGCGAGGTTTCCCCGGCCAGGTTGTACGACTCTTCACGAAAGCCCGGGATCAGGCGCGCGCGGATCTGCTCGCCGACCGGATGGTCGTTCTTCGAACCGAACAGCCAGACCTGCCAGCCTTCACGGATCTTCAGCTCGGCGACCTTGGCGTAATGCTCGGCCGGCCATTTCTTCGCCTCGCCGAACTCGGCGCCCGGGCACAGGGCCAGGACCGGACGGTCCAGCTCCAGGCCGAACTTGGCCAGGGCCGCGGCTCGGCTGGCATCCTCGATGCGCAGGCTGGGGCGCGGGTAGGGCTGTGGCAGGTCGCTGTCAGCCGGGTAGGCGAGGGCCATGAAGCGCTCGATCATCAGCGGGTAGCGCGCCTTGTCCAGGCGCCGCACGTCGTTGAGCAGGCCGTAGCGGAATTCGCCACGCCAGCCGGTGCGCCTGGGAATCCCGGCGAAGAACGGCACCAGCGCCGACTTCAGCGAGTTGGGCAGGAGGATTGCCTGGTCGTACTGGCCGGCCAGGGACTTGCCGATGCGCCGCCGCGTGGCCAGGTCGAGCACGCCGTGGCCGAGCGGGAAGCTCAAGGCCTGGCGCACTTCGGGCATGCGTTCGAGGATCGGCCGGCTCCATTCGGGTGCCAGCACGTCGATCACGCAATCGGCGTGACGCTGCTTCAGGACCTGGAACAGCGTCTGCGCCATCACCATGTCGCCCACCCAGCTGGGCCCGATTATCAAAATTCTCATGCGTTTTCCAGAAACGATCAGGGAGGCTGCAGTCTGTCTTGCAACAGCCTGGCCTCCCTTCTTTATATTCAGGCTCGGTCCAGTGTAAGTCACTGAGTGTAGGCTGGCGTCCTGCCAGCCGTTTGCGCTCACTGTTCAGCCAAGCCCCAACTCGCTCCAGATACGCCGGACTTCACGGCGTTCCGTGGCGAACTGGGCCGCGTCGATCACCCCGGCCTGTTTCTGCAGGGCCTGGCGGTGCGCGGCGGAGCGGAACGCCTTGTACACCTCGCGCAGCAGCACGGCATCGCTGGCGGGCATCAGCCCGGCCTCCTCGAGACCCTCGAGAATGCGGATGTTGTCGGTGTAGCGCAGCAGCGCCGGATGGCTGTGGGACCAGGCGAGCGCGGCGTATTGCACCATAAATTCAATATCGACGATACCACCGGCATCCTGCTTGATATCGAAGGGAACGCCGGCGTCGTAGGCATTGCCCGCAGTGCCGGCGGCGGTGCCTTTGGTGCCCAGGTTGTCGCGCATCTTGGCGCGCATCTCGCTGACTTCGACACGCAGGGCGGCCAGGTCGCGCTGCTTGCCCAGGACTCGCGCACGCACGTCCTCGAAGGCCGCGCCGACCTGTTCGCAGCCCACCAGCACGCGGGCGCGGACCAGGGCCTGGTGCTCCCAGGTCCAGGCTTCGTTCTGCTGGTAGCGCTCGAACGCCCCCACCGAGCTGACCAGCAGCCCGGACGCTCCGGACGGCCGCAGGCGCATGTCGACGTCGTACAGCTGGCCGGAGTTGGTCTGGGTGGTCAGCAGGTGAATGATGCGCTGGCCCAGGCGGGTGAAGAACTGCGCGCTGTCGATCGGCTTGGCGCCATCGGTCTCGGCCTGCGGGTCGCCATCGTGGATGAACACCAGGTCGAGGTCCGAGCCGTGGCCCAGTTCGAGGCCGCCGACCTTGCCATAGCCGACGATGATGAAGCCCGGGTCGCAGGGGCTGCCGTCGCTGCGCTGCGGGCGGCCGTGGCGGGCCACGGTCTGGCGCCAGGCCAGGGCCAGCACCTGGTTGAGAATGGCCTCGGCGAGCCAGGTCAGGTAGTCGCTGACCTTCATCAGCGGCAGGCTGCCGGCGATTTCCGAGGCGGCGACGCGCAGGCTGTGGGCCAGCTTGAAGTGACGCAGGGCCTCCATCTGCTGTTCCAGGTCGTCCTCGGGGATGCGGGTCAGGCGTTCGCGCAGCTCGGCGGCCAGTTCCGGCGCCTTCGGCGGGCTGAACAGACGGCTTTCGTTGAGCAGTTCGTCGAGCAGCAGCGGGAAGCGGGCGATCTGCTCGGCGATCCACGGGCTGGCGGCGCACAGGGTCAGCAGGCGGCGCAGGGCCCCGGGGTTTTCCGTGAGCAGCACCAGGTAGGCGGAGCGGCGCGCCACGGCCTCGACCAGTGGCAGTACCCGCTCCAGCACCAGGTCTGGATCGTCGTGCTCCACGGCCTGGGCCAGCAGGCGCGGAATAAAGGCATCGAGGCGCTCGCGGCCAAGGCGCTGCATGGCCCGCAGCTGCGGGCTGGAACGCAGCGCGGCGAGCAGCTTGAGGGCGCGCTGCGCGTCGCGGAAGCCGGCGTCCTGCAACTGGCGGCAGGCGGCTTCCTCGTCCTGGGCCTCTTCCCACAGCGGCAGCCATTCGCCGCCGACCACCACTTCGCCGTCGCCTTCCTCCTCGTCCGGATCGGCGATGACCTGGCGGAAGTGCCAGTCGATACGCCCGCGCCAGTGCATCAGCTGGGTATGGAAGGCCTCCCAGTCGGAGAAGCCGAGCATGAAGGCGATGCGCGCGCGGTCGAGGTCGTCGTCCGGCAGCATCTGGGTCTGGCGGTCGCCAATGGCCTGGATGGCGTGCTCGGTATAGCGCAGGAATTCGTAGCCTTCGCGCAGCTCGGCGACCACCGCGGCGGGCAGGTAGCCCTGGCCTTCGAGGGTCGCCAGTACTTTAAGGAGGGGACGCTGCTGCAGGCTCAGGTCGCGACCGCCGTGGATCAGCTGGAAGGCCTGGGCGATGAACTCCACCTCGCGGATGCCACCGGCCCCCAGCTTGATGTTCGCCGACATGCCCTTGCGCCGGACTTCCTGCTGGATCAGCTGCTTCATGGTGCGCAGGGCTTCGATGGCAGAGAAGTCCAGGTAGCGGCGGTAGACGAAGGGCCGCAGCATTTCCTGCAACTGCGCGCCGGCGGCCTGGTCGCCGGCCACCACGCGGGCCTTGATCATGGCGTAGCGTTCCCAGTCGCGGCCCTGGTCCTGGTAGTACTGCTCCAGGGCATTGAAGCTCAGCACCAGGGCGCCGGACGAACCGTAGGGGCGCAGGCGCATGTCGACACGGAAGACGAAGCCGTCGACGGTGATCGGGTCCAGCGCCTTGATCAGGCGCTGGCCGAGGCGGGTGAAGAACTCCTGGTTGTCCAGCGAGCGCTTGACCCCGGTGGTTTCGCCGCCTTCGGGGTAGGCGAAGATCAGGTCGATGTCCGAGGACAGGTTGAGCTCCACCGCGCCGAGCTTGCCCATGCCCAGCACCACCATCTGTTGCGGCTGGCCGCTGCGGCTGCCGGTCGGCGTGCCGAACTGCTCGCACAGGCGCGGGTAGAGCCATTGATAGGCCTGGTCGATGGCAGCGTCGGCCATGTCGGAGAGGTCGCGGCAGGTTTCGATCAGGTCGGCCTGGCGGGTCAGGTCGCGCCAGACGATGCGCACCTGGTGGCGGTTGCGCTGGCGGCGCAGGGCGCGGGCCAGGTCGTCCTCGGTGGCGGCGGCGCTGGCCGCGGCGGCCAGTTGCGCGCACAGCTCGCCGGGGGCGAAGCGGCGGTCGAGGTCGCCGCTGGCGGCCAGCTCGAGGAGCATCGCCGGGTCGCGCAGGCTCTGTTCCAGGACGAACACGCTGGCGGCCGAGACCCGGGCGAACGCGGCCCAGCGTTCGGCGTTCCAGTCATCCAGGCTCAGACCGTCGACGGCGGCCACGGCCCCGCGCAGGGCCTGTTGATTGTCGAGGGCGGTGGCTTGCAGGGGTTGTGGCAGCTCGACCAGCAAAGGCAGGCTCATGGTCTATCCTTGATCCGCGGGAAAAGGCAGGCAGTGACGAGGTGGCTGAAGCGCGGCCCGGGTTGGACTGTCATACAAAAGTGAGAAATAGCTGCAATCTCGGAATTTCTGGCAGAAATCATCACGGCAGACCTTTTCGTAACCGGTTTTTAATCGCCGGTATCGTTTTATCTCACAAGCCAACGGATGGCCCGAGGCTGTTCTCATGTAGTTTTACTACTGCTTTTTTCAGTCGAAGGCATGTAATGACGAACGATTTGTAGTAAAACTACACGCCGCCGGGACTACCTCCGGTAATCCAAGAATTCATGTCGTCTGCCCAAAAGGCCAGTCGCAAACTTCAGGCAACCGATTCTGGAAGCCTTTCCGCCCTGGAGCAAGCCATGCAAGACCTCGATCCCGTCGAAACCCAGGAATGGCTGGACGCCCTGGAGTCGGTCCTCGACAAAGAAGGCGAAGACCGCGCTCACTACCTGATGACCCGTATGGGCGAGCTGGCCACCCGTAGTGGCTCGCAGCTGCCATACGCAATCACCACGCCATACCGCAACACCATTCCCGTCACCCACGAAGCACGCATGCCTGGCGACCTGTTCATGGAACGCCGCATTCGCTCGCTGGTACGCTGGAACGCATTGGCCATGGTAATGCGCACCAACCTGAAGGACTCGGACCTGGGCGGCCACATCTCTTCGTTCGCCTCCAGCGCCACCTTGTATGACATCGGCTTCAACTACTTCTTCCAGGCGCCGACCGAAGAGCACGGCGGCGACCTGATCTTCTTCCAGGGCCACGCCTCGCCAGGCGTCTACGCCCGCGCCTTCATGGAAGGCCGCATCAGCGAAGACCAGATGAACAACTTCCGCCAGGAAGTCGATGGCAAGGGCCTGTCGTCCTACCCGCACCCATGGCTGATGCCTGACTTCTGGCAGTTCCCGACCGTTTCCATGGGTCTGGGTCCGATCCAGGCGATCTACCAGGCACGTTTCATGAAGTACCTGGAAGCCCGCGGCTACATCCCGGCCGGCAAGCAGAAAGTCTGGTGCTTCATGGGCGACGGCGAGTGCGACGAGCCGGAATCCCTGGGCGCGATCGCCCTGGCCGGCCGCGAGAAGCTGGACAACCTGATCTTCGTCATCAACTGCAACCTGCAGCGCCTCGACGGCCCGGTTCGCGGCAACGGCAAGATCATCCAGGAACTCGAAGGCGTGTTCCGTGGCGGCGGCTGGAACGTCAACAAGGTGGTCTGGGGCCGTTTCTGGGACCCACTGCTGGCCAAGGACACCGACGGTATCCTGCAGCGCCGCATGGACGAAGTCATCGACGGCGAGTACCAGAACTACAAGGCCAAGGACGGCGCGTTCGTCCGTGAGCACTTCTTCAATACGCCAGAACTCAAGGCCATGGTCGCCGACCTGTCCGACGACGAGATCTGGAAGCTCAACCGTGGCGGCCACGACCCGTACAAGGTCTATGCGGCCTACCACCAGGCGGTCAACCACAAAGAGCAGCCGACCGTCATCCTGGCCAAGACCATCAAGGGCTACGGCACCGGTGCTGGCGAAGCCAAGAACACCGCGCACAACACCAAGAAGGTCGACGTCGACAGCCTGCGTCACTTCCGTGACCGCTTCGACATCCCGGTCAAGGACGAAGAGCTGGAAAACCTGCCGTTCTTCAAGCCGGAAGAAGGCAGCGCCGAAGCGCGCTACCTGGCCGAGCGCCGCGCCGCGCTGGGCGGTTTCGTACCGCAGCGCCGCAGCAAGTCGATCAGCATCCCGACCCCGCCACTGGAAACCCTGAAGGCGATCCTGGACGGTTCGGGCGACCGTGAAATCTCCACCACCATGGCCTTCGTGCGGATCCTCGCGCAACTGGTCAAGGACAAGGAAATCGGCCAGCGCATCGTTCCGATCATCCCGGACGAAGCCCGTACCTTCGGTATGGAAGGCATGTTCCGCCAGCTGGGCATCTACTCGTCCGTCGGTCAGCTCTACGAGCCAGTCGACAAAGACCAGGTGATGTTCTACCGCGAAGACAAGAAGGGCCAGATCCTCGAGGAAGGCATCAACGAAGCGGGCGCCATGTCCTCCTTCATCGCGGCCGGTACTTCGTACTCGAACCACAACCAGCCGATGCTGCCGTTCTACATCTTCTATTCGATGTTCGGCTTCCAGCGTATCGGCGACCTGGCCTGGGCTGCCGGCGACAGCCGTACCCGCGGCTTCCTGATCGGCGGTACCGCCGGCCGTACCACCCTCAACGGTGAAGGCCTGCAGCACGAAGACGGTCACAGCCACATGCTGGCCGCGACCATCCCGAACTGCCGCACCTATGATCCGACCTACGGCTACGAGCTGGCGGTGATCATCCAGGACGGCATGAAGAAGATGACCGAAGAGCAACAGGACGTCTTCTACTACATCACCGTGATGAACGAAGCCTACACCCAGCCAGCCATCCCGGCCGGCGCCGAGGAAGGCATCATCAAGGGCATGTACCTGCTTGAGGAAGACACCCGCGAAGCGGCGCACCACGTCCAGCTGCTGGGCTCGGGCACCATCCTGCGCGAAGTCCGCGAAGCGGCGAAGATCCTGCGCGACGAGTTCAACATCGGTGCCGATGTCTGGTCCGTCACCAGCTTCAACGAACTGCGTCGCGACGGCCTGGCCGTGGAGCGCAGCAACCGCCTGAAGCCGGGTCAGAAACCACAGGTCACCTACGTCGAAGAGTGCCTGGCAGGTCGCAAGGGGCCGGTCATCGCTTCCACCGACTACATGAAGCTGTTCGCCGAGCAGATTCGCCAGTGGGTACCGAGCAAAGAGTTCAAGGTCCTGGGTACCGATGGCTTCGGTCGCAGCGACAGCCGCAAGAAGCTGCGTCACTTCTTCGAAGTCGACCGTCACTTCGTCGTGCTGGCTGCCCTGGAAGCCCTGGCTGACCGTGGCGAGATCGAACCGAAGGTGGTGGCTGACGCCATCGTCAAGTTCGGCATCGACCCGGACAAGCGCAACCCACTGGACTGCTGAGGAGTATTTTTAAGTGAGCGAAATCATTCGCGTACCTGACATCGGCAGCGGTGAAGGTGAAATCATCGAGCTGTTCGTCAAGGTCGGTGACCGTATCGAGGCAGACCAGAGTCTGCTGACCCTGGAGTCCGACAAGGCCTCCATGGAGATCCCGGCTCCCAAGGCCGGCGTGATCAAGGCGCTGAAGGTCAAGCTGGGCGACCGCCTGAAAGAAGGCGACGAACTGCTGGAACTGGAAGTCGAGGGTGCCGCCGCCGCGGCCCCCGAGGCACCTGCCGCCGCGCCTGCCGCTGCCGCGCCTGCCGCCGCGCCTGCCGCAGCACCGGCACCTGCCGCCGCGCCAGCCGCGCCGGCTGCCGCCAGCGTGCAGGACATCCACGTGCCGGACATCGGTTCGTCGGGCAAGGCCAAGATCATCGAAGTGCTGGTCAAGGCCGGCGACACCGTCGAAGCCGACCAGTCGCTGATCACCCTGGAGTCCGACAAGGCCTCCATGGAGATCCCGTCGCCTGCCGCGGGCGTGGTCGAAGCCGTGATCGCGAAACTGGACGACGAAGTCGGCACCGGTGACCTGATCCTCAAACTGAAAGTCGCTGGCGCCGCGCCAGCCGCGGCTCCGGCACCTGCTGCCGCTGCCCCGGCCCCGGCTGCTGCTCCGGCTGCCGCGCCAGCACCTGCTGCGGCCCCGGCCGCTGCGCCAGCCGCTGCCGCTCCGGTCGCCGCACCGGCGCCAAGCGGTGCCAAGGTTCACGCCGGTCCTGCCGTGCGTCAGCTGGCCCGCGAGTTCGGCGTCGAGCTGAGCGCCGTGGCGCCGACCGGTCCGCACGGTCGCGTGCTGAAGGAAGACGTGCAGGTCTACGTCAAGGCCATGATGCAGAAGGCCAAGGAAGCCCCTGCCGCTGGCGGCGCTACCGGTGGCGCGGGCATCCCGCCGATCCCGGCCGTCGACTTCAGCAAGTTCGGTGAAGTGGAAGAAGTGGCAATGACCCGCCTGATGCAGGTCGGTGCCGCCAACCTGCACCGCAGCTGGCTGAACGTGCCGCACGTGACCCAGTTCGACTCGGCTGACATCACCGAGCTGGAAGCCTTCCGCGTCGCGCAGAAAGCCGTGGCCGAGAAGGCCGGCGTCAAGCTGACCGTGCTGCCGCTGCTGCTCAAGGCCTGCGCCTTCCTGCTCAAGGAACTGCCGGACTTCAACAGCTCGCTGGCGCCAAGCGGCAAGGCGATCATCCGCAAGAAGTACGTGCACATCGGCTTTGCCGTGGACACCCCGGATGGCCTGCTGGTCCCGGTGATCAAGAACGTCGACCAGAAGAGCCTGCTGCAACTGGCTGCCGAAGCGGCTGCCCTGGCCGAGAAAGCCCGGACCAAGAAGCTCTCCGCGGACGACATGCAGGGTGCCTGCTTCACCATCTCCAGCCTCGGCCACATTGGCGGCACCGGCTTCACGCCGATCGTCAACGCGCCGGAAGTGGCGATCCTCGGTGTCTCCAAGGCCACCATGCAGCCGGTCTGGGACGGCAAGGCTTTCCAGCCGAAGCTGATGCTGCCGCTGTCGCTGTCCTACGATCACCGCGTGATCAACGGCGCCGCCGCCGCGCGCTTCACCAAGCGCCTGGGCGACGTGCTGGGCGATATCCGCACCATGCTGCTGTAACGAAAAGCTGTTACCTGTCTTCCTCTGCCGGGGAAGACAGGGCTTGACCCTTTCGAGCTGCCACGCTCGTACCTCAACCCCGTCATCTGGCGGGGCTTTTTTTTGCCTGTGAAAACAAAAACAGGCCTGCGCGCCCTTCCCGTAGGAGCGTGGCTTGCCCGCGAAAGGACCGCATAGCGGTCCCAGAGTCTCTCTTTGGGGACCGCTATGCGGTCCTTTCGCGGGCAAGCCACGCTCCTACGGGCTGAAGAAAAGCATTGCCGTGCCGACATAGATCAAACCGGTGCCCAACCAATTGCTTGTCAGCCTCCGGCGCATGATGCAACCTTGCCCGCACGTGCATAGCAAAGTGCCAAGCCCGTGCCATCAGTCTTATTCGAGCGAGCTTCCCATGAAGAGCCAAACCGATGCTGCCAGCCGTCCGGCGGCCGAGGTAGTGACGCAGTTACCGGTGCCATCACGGCTCGGCATGCTGCGTTTCGAGCGGCTGAACGAAGCGAGCTGGGCGATGCTCTATCTCGATCCGTGCTGCGAGCGCCAGTTCGGCCTGCCGGCTGTGGAGCTCTGCGCCCTGGTCGGCTCGCCCTACGCCAGCCTCATGGAGCCCGAAGCCCGCTACAAGCTGCATGACACCATCCAGGCGCAACTGGCGGCGAGCAATCACTACGTCAGCCGCTACACCCTGCACACCAACCACGGGCCGCTGAACCTGCTGGAACTGGGCGAAGCCTACAAGCAGCACAATCGCCAGCTGCTGCGCGGCTACCTGCTGGTGCTGGACGAGCAGGAAGGCATCAGCCCCGAGCTCAGCGCCGAAGACCTGGAAACCCGCAACAGCCGCCTGCAGATCGCCCTCAAGCTGAACCAGCAGGCACAGCAGGAGCAGCTCGAACACCTGGAGCGCGTGCGCGCCCAGCAGGACCTGATCCTGCACCTGGCGCGGCACCGCTACAGCGCCAGCAATTCGCTGCAGGAAGCCGCCGAGCTGATCACCCGCAGCGCCTGCGATATCTACCGGATCGAATGCGCCAGCCTGTGGTACCTGGAAGACCAGCGCCTGGAGCCGATCTCCGCGTTCTACCGCGAGACCCGCGAGTACCGCACACCCAAGCCGATCGATGCGAGCCTGTTCCCGGATTACCTGGAGGCCCTGCACACCAGCCGCGCCATCGATGCGCACAACGCCAGCCACGATCCGCGTACCCGCGACATCACCGAGAGCCTGCGCCCGCGTGACGTGATCGCCATGCTCGATGCCAGCATCCGCGTCGATGGCCAGGTGGTCGGCGTGCTCTGCCTCGAACACGGCGGCAGCCCGCGGGCCTGGCAGGCCGACGAGATCGCCTTCGCCGGCGAGCTGGCCGACCAGTTCGCCCAGGTCATCAACAACCACAACCGCCGCGCCGCGACCAATGCCCTGCACCTGTTCCAGCGCGCGGTGGAGCAGAGCGCCAACGCCTTCCTGCTGGTCAATCGCGACGGTGTGGTGGAGTACGTCAACCCGAGCTTCACCGCGATCACCCAGTACAGCTCCGAGGAAGTCCAGGGCCATCGCCTGTCCGAGCTGTCGGCCCTGGAGAACCTCAGCGAGCTGCTGTTCGACGAGTCCAGCCTGGCCGTGGGCAACAGCTGGCAGGGCGAGTTCAAGAGCCGGCGCAAGAACCTCGAGCCGTACTGGGGGCAACTGTCGATTTCCAAGGTGTATGGCGACAACCGCGAGCTGACCCACTACATCGGCATCTACGAAGACATCACCCAGAACAAGCTGGCCCAGCAGCGCATCGAGCGTCTGGCCTACACCGACAACCTGACCGGCCTGGGCAACCGTCCGGCGTTCATCCGCAACCTCGACGAGCGTTTCGCCCGCGACAGCGACACGCCGATCTGCCTGCTGCTGGTGGACATCGACAACTTCAAGCGGATCAACGACAGCCTCGGCCACCAGACCGGCGACAAGCTCCTGGTCAGCCTCGCCCGGCGCCTGCGCAACAGCCTCAGCCCGGGCGGCAGCCTGGCGCGCTTTGCCAGCAACGAATTCGCCGTGCTGCTGGACAACACCGACCTGGAAAGCGGCCAGCAGATCGCCCAGCAGTTGCTCAACACCCTCGACAAGCCGATGTTCGTCGACAACCAACTGATCAACGTCACCGGTTCCGTGGGCCTGGCCTGCGCGCCGCTGCATGGCCGCGACCCGCAGACCCTGATGAAGAACGCCGGCCTGGCCCTGCACAAGGCCAAGGCCAACGGCAAGCACCAGGTCCAGGTGTTCACCGAGGCGCTGAACGCCGAGGCCAGCTACAAGCTGTTCGTCGAGAACAACCTGCGCCGGGCCCTGGCGCAGAACGAACTGCAGGTGTTCTACCAGCCCAAGCTGTGCCTGCGCACCGGGCGCCTGCTCGGCCTGGAGGCCCTGCTGCGCTGGAACCATCCGGAGAAGGGCATGATCCGTCCGGACCAGTTCATCAGCGTCGCCGAGGAAACCGGCCTGATCATCCCCATCGGCAAATGGGTGGCGCGCCAGGCCTGCCGCATGAGCCAGCAACTGGCCGCGGAAGGCATGGGCAGCCTGCAGGTGGCGATCAACCTGTCGCCCAAGCAGTTCTCCGATCCGGACCTGGTCGCGTCGATCGCCAACATCCTTCAGGAAGAGGCGCTGCCGCCGCACCTGCTGGAGCTGGAGCTGACCGAGGGCCTGTTGCTGGAAGCCACCGAGGACACCCGGCGCCAGCTCGACCAGCTCAAGCAGCTGGGCCTGACCCTGGCCATGGACGACTTCGGCACCGGCTATTCGTCGCTGAGCTACCTGAAGAAGTTTCCCATCGACATCATCAAGATCGATCGCAGCTTCATCAACGAGATCCCGGCCAACCAGGACGACATGGAAATCACCTCGGCGGTGGTGGCCATGGCCCACAACCTCAAGCTCAAGGTGGTCGCCGAGGGGATCGAGACCGCCGAGCAGCTGGCGTTCCTTCGTCGGCATCGTTGCGACGTCGGTCAGGGCTACCTGTTCGACAAGCCGATTCCCGGCGACGAACTGGTCGACAAGCTCAAGCGCTACCCGCGTGGCCCCAGCGCCTGACAGTCACGCAACACTCGGGCACACTACCGGTCTATCCCACTGAGGGCATCGCTGGCGATGCCGCCTACCTGACAAGAGGAATGGGTCAATGGTCCTGCGTTCGGAGATCCTCGTGAATAAAAGCGTCCTGCCTACCGCGGAACAGGCCCTGCCTGGCCGCGAAACCCCGATGGCCCTGCCGGAAAAGCATTTCGTCTTCACTGAAACGCCCCTGCTCGGTCCCTTCTTCGAGAACGCCGTCGACTTCGCCATCTTCGGCCTGGGCTGCTTCTGGGGTGCCGAGCGGCGCTTCTGGCAGCGCGAGGGCGTGATCAGCACCGTGGTCGGTTATGCCGGCGGCTTCACCCCGAACCCGACCTACGAAGAAGTCTGCTCGGGCCTGACCGGCCATACCGAAGTGGTGCTGGTGGTGTTCGACAAGGACAAGCTCAGCTACCGCGAACTGCTGGCGATGTTCTGGGAACTGCACAACCCGACCCAGGGCATGCGCCAGGGCAACGACATCGGCACCCAGTACCGCTCGGTGATCTACTGCACCTCGCCGCAGCAACTGACGGAAGCCGAGGCAAGCCGCGAGCAGTATCAGGCCGAACTGAGCAAGTCCGGTTTCGGCGAGATCACCACCGAGATCGCCCAGGCGCCGACCGTGTACTTCGCCGAGGCCTACCACCAGCAGTACCTGGCGAAGAACCCCGATGGCTACTGCGGCATCGGCGGTACCGGCGTGTGCCTGCCACCTAGCCTGCAAGGCAACTGAGGAGCGACCATGAGCACAGCGAGCATGACCCTGTTTCACTCGCCGATGTCGCCCTTCGTGCGCAAGGTGAGAGTGGTGCTGCACGAGACCGGCCAGACCGACCGGGTCGCGCTGCAGGCGGTCAATGTCACCCCGGTCAGCCCTGACGCCGACCTCAACCAGGGCAACCCGGCGGGCAAGCTGCCGGCGCTGCGCCTGGAGGATGGCACCGTGTTGCACGACAGCCGGGTGATCGTCGATTTCCTCGACCAGCAGCATGTCGGCAACCCGCTGATTCCCCGCGAGGGCTCGGCGCGCTGGCGGCGCCTGACGCTGGCCTCGCAGGCCGATGCGATCATGGATGCGGCGGTGCTGACCCGCTACGAGACCTTCCTGCGCCCGGCCGAGAAGCGCTGGGATGCGTGGGTCGAGGCGCAGTCGGAGAAGATCCGCCGGGCGCTGGCGGATCTCGAGGACAACCACATGGCCGAGATTGCCTCGGTCTTCGACGTCGCGGCGATCGGCCTGGCCTGTGCCCTGGGCTACATCGACCTGCGCATGCCGGACTTCGGCTGGCGCGAACGGCAGCCGAAGCTGGCGGCGTGGTATGCCGAGGTCAGTCAGCGCGAGTCGATGCGTCTGACCGCGCCGCCGGTTTAATTGGCCTTGGGCCCGCTTTGCGGGCCTTCGCAGGCAAGCCAGCTCCTACAGTTTGGGGCGCGGTGTGTGCCCTGTAGGAGCGAGGCTTGCTCGCGAACGACCGCGGAGCGGTCGCAATCCAGCCGACGCCAGACGATATGACACTCAGCCATCCAGACGTCGCCAATCCCTCGGGCCAGAACCCAGCCCAGGGTTCTTTCTTCCCTGAGCCCGCTCATACCCGCACCTGCCCGGCCCGATACCAGTCCAGCCGCCGCGTCAGCACCATGAACACCCCGAGCAGGGCGAACAGCAGCAGCGCGCCCATCAGCAACGCATAGTCCTCGGCACTCAGCAGCCCGTACAGCAGCGCATACAACACCGCCAGCCCCGCGGCAAAACCGAGCCCGCGCACGGCGCTGTGCAGCACATGGCACAGGTAGAAGCCGATCAGCCCGACACAGCCGCCCGCCGACACCAGGTAGGCCATGCCGAAGCCGATATGCTCCGACAGCGACAGCAGCAACAGGTAGAACAGCGCCAGCGCTGCGCCCACCAGGGCGTACTGGATCGGGTGCACGCTCAGGTCGCGCAGCACCTCGAAGAGGAAGAAGCCGGCGAAGGTCAGGGCGATGAACAGCAGCGCGTACTTGATCGCCCGCTCGCTCTTCAGGTACTGGTCCACCGGATCGATGAAGCTGACGCCGAAGGCGCGGCCCTGGAAGTCCGCGCAGTTTTCGCTGGTCACGCAGCGGGCGACGGCTTCCTCGAGGTTGGTCGAGAAGAACGAGGTCTGCCAATGGGCCTTGAAGCCCTTGTCGTCGATGTCCCGGCTGTTGGGCAGGTAGTTGCCGATGAAGCTTGGGTGCGGCCAGTTGGCGGCGAGGGTCACCGTGCTGCTGCGCCCCACCGGCAGCACGTGCAACTGGCCGGTGCCTTGCAGGTTGAGGTCGTAGGCGTAGTCCAGGCGCAGCTCCGCGCTGCGGTCGAGCTCGCCGAGCATGGCGTGCACGCCGCCACCGAGCCAGTCCAGCCTGCTGCCGGCGGCGAAGTCCAGGGGGCGGCCGTTGAGCTGCAGTTGCAGACCGTTCTGGATACCGCGGATGTCGCTGATGCCAACGGCGATGAACGGCGTGTCGAAGCGGTAGTCGTCGAGGTCGCGGGTGATGCCCCAGTTGGCCGGCACCTTGAACTGCCCGCTGATGTGGCTGCGGGCATGGAACAGCCGGGCTTCGTAGATGCTGCGGGAGCGCAGCTCGGTGTCGACCTGGCCATCGAGGACGAAGGTGTCCGGGAGGAAGGTCAGGTAGCCCTTGTTGACCCGGGTTTCCTGGAAGCTCTTGCCGTCCTGCATCTTCCACACGCGCTCGTACTTGCTGTAGGGCACCACCAGCAGCGGCCCGCTGATCTGCTGGGCATGGCTGGAGCTCTGGGCGATGTCCTCGAGCACGCTGTCGCGCAGGGACTGCCGTTCGTCGATCAGGCCGCCGATCATCAGCAGCGGGATCAGCAAGGCCACCACCAGCAGGGCGATGGTGCCGAGTTTCAGACTCAGGTTCTTGTTCATGGAAAGGGCTCCGCTTGAGAAGGAGCCCAGTCTGCCGAGCGCGTGTGGAGCGTCGCGGGAGCCAGTGTGGAGTTTGTGTGGAAAAATCAGCTCAGGCGGCTGGCCGGCAACCACAGGCGTACGCGCACGCCGTCCTCGACGTTGGCGATTTCCAGTGTGCCACCGTGCAGTTGCACCACTTCCTCGACGAAGTTCAGGCCCAGGCCGGTGCTCTTGCGCCCGGTGCCGGGGCGCGGCAGCGAGTAGAAGCGCTCGCTGAGGCGGCCCAGGGCATAGTCGGGAATCGCCTCGCCCTGGTTATACAGGCTCAGGGCCACGCGCTGCGCCTCGTGCTCCAGCTCGAAGGCCAGCAGGCCGCCGGGCGGGGTGAAGTCGAGGGCGTTTTCCAGCAGGTTGCCGATGGCCTGGCGCATCAGGAACGGCTCGCAGTACAGCCGGATCATCGCCGGAACACGCTGGCGCACCTGCAACCGGGCGCTTTCGATGCGGGCACCGCGGGCCACCAGCAACTCATCGACCATGGCCGCCAGGGCCACCTGCTGCTGGTCCTCCAGGCCCTGGCGCTGCTCGACCTGGGCCAGGCCCAGCAAGCGCTCGATCAACTGCTGCATGCGCGCGCTTTCGCTTTCGATATTGCCGGCGAAGCGCTGGCGCTGTTCTTCGCTCATCGGTCCTTGCAACAGCTCGCTGGCGCCGCGGATCGCCGCCAGCGGGCTCTTCAGTTCGTGGGTCAGGGTGTGCACGTAGCGCTCGACGTAGTCCTTGCCCTCCAGGCGGCTGCGCATGCGCTCCACCGCTGCCGCCAACTGGCCCAGCTCGCCGCCGCGGTAGTGCGGCAGGGCGACCCGCTCGCCGGCGCTGACGGCCTGGGCATAGCGGGTCAGGCGGCGCAGCGAGCGCGCCAGCCACCAGGACAGCGCCGCGCCTACCAGCAGGCCGAGGACGATCAGGCCGATGCCGAGGTTGATCAGGCGCTGTTCCGAGCGATCGACATAGGGCTGCAGCGAGCTGTTGGGCTTGGCCACGGTGACCACGCCGATCACCTGGCCACCCTCGAGAATCGGCGCCGCCACGTGCATCACCGAGGAGTCCGGGTCGTTCGGCTCGCTGCGGGTGGAGCGCGCGCCGTACTGGCCGCGCAGGGTCAGGTAGACGTCGTTCCAGCGCGAGTAGTCCTGGCCCACGGCGGCGCCGCTGGAGTCGAGCAGGACGATGCCCTTGGCGTCGGTGACGTAGATGCGGTGGTTCACCTCGGTCTTGGCCAGGCCCCAGATATCCGCGTTGGGGCGGCGCTGGCCATAGGCCTTGAGCAACTGCGGCAGATCGCTCTGCGCCAGGGTGCCGGCGCGGACCTGGTCGCGGAGGATCTCGGCGAGCAGGTTGGCAGTGTCCACCAGGGTTTCCTCGGTGGACTGGCGCACCGCCGGGCGCACCTGTTCGCGCACGGTGTTGAGGACGAAATACGCGGTCAGCCCGACGAACAGGAAGTACACCAGGAAGATGCGGATGCCCAGGCGCATCAGCTGTGCGCCGGGTTGTAGCTGTAGCCCAGGCCGCGGTGGGTCTGGATCGGCTCGGCATCGGCGGCGATCCCGCGCAATTTGGCGCGCAGGCTCTTGATGTGGCTGTCGATGCTGCGCTCGTAGCCGGCATCGGCGGCCACACCCACGGCATCCAGCAACTGCTCGCGGCTGAACACCCGCTGCGGTTGCTCCAGCAGGCATTGCAGCAGGCGGAATTCATGGCGGGTGAGGTTGAGCAACTGCTCGCGGTAGTGGATCTGCATGCGCAGGGTGTCGAGGCTGAACGGCGTACTGCTGCTCGGCGTCGCGACCAGTGCTGGCGCCATGCGCTTGAGGATCGCGCGCACCCGGGCCGTCACTTCACGCGGGCTGAACGGCTTGACCACATAGTCGTCGGCGCCGATTTCCAGGCCCACCACCCGGTCGATCTCGCCGTCGCGGGCACTGAGGAACATCACCGGCACCTCGCTGAAGCGGCGCAGCTGGCGGCAGGTCTCGAAGCCGCTGATGTCCGGCAGGCCGATATCGAGGATCACCAGGTCCGCTGGCTGCTGGCGCTGGCGCTCCAGCGCGGCCTGGCCGAGGGTCACCCACTCGGTGCTGTGGCCTTCGCCCTGCAGGGCGAAGATCAGGGTGTCGGCGATGGCGGCTTCGTCTTCAACGATGAGGATATGGGGCATGGGGGCAGCGGCAAGCGGCAAGGGGAAAGTTGCAAGTGTAAGCGATCCGCCCCGGCTTGCCGCGCTGTCAGCAGGCCGGCTTGCCGGCGGTGAAGCGCTTCGCCGGGTTCACCGCGGCGTCGAATTTGCGCAGGGCCTTGGCGCCGATCAGCAGCGGATAGTTGAAGTTGCTGCGGTCGGTGAGGTTGACCTCGACGGTGCGCTTGACCTCGCCCAGGCACAGCTCCATTTCCACCACCGGACGATGAGCCAGCTCGACGCCTTCCTCGTCTTCCTCGTCGGCGCGGTTCTTGATCTTGCTGATGCGCGCCAGCTTGTGTTCGTAGACCTTGCCATCGGCATCCTTGGTCGCCAGGCGGAAGCGCACCCAGTCCTCGCCGTCGCGGGTGAACTGTTCGATGTCTTTCGCCGACAGCGAGGCGGTGTAGGCGCCGGTGTCCATCTTGGCCTTGAAGGTTTCGCCGATATCGGACACGGCAATGTATTCGTAGCGACCGTAAAGGGTGGGTTCGGCGGCCATCACCGGCAGTGACAGCAGGCCGAGCAGGGCGATCAGTGATTTCAAGGGAAGGGCTTCCGTGGACAAGACAGGCGTTAGACTGTCGTTGTGCTATTGGTTCGGCAAGAGAGCGTAGTTCACATAATGTGAAACATTTGTCTGTGACAGTCGCCGGGTGGCATTTGGTGATCCCGACGCGGCTGCTTATCATGGCCGACTGTTTTCCCACAACAAGAGTGGATTTATGCGTCGCCTGCTCACCGGCAGTTTCGTCACCCTGCTGCTGTTGCTCAACACCCTGGTCCTGATCGGGCCGCTGATGGTTTTCGCCCTGCTCAAGCTGGTCCTGCCCGGCCGTTACCGCGACCATGCCTCGCGGGCGGTGATGTGGATCGCCGAGACCTGGGCCGAGGTCGACAAGCTGATCTTCGCCCTGTGCATCCCCACGCGCTGGGATGTGCGCGGCAATGCCAACCTGCGCCTGGACACCTCGTACCTGTGTGTCAGCAACCACCAGACCTGGGTCGATATTCCGGCGCTGATCCAGGTGCTGAACCGCAAGATCCCGTTCTTCAAGTTCTTCCTGAAAAAGGAACTGATCTGGGTGCCGCTGCTGGGCCTGGCCTGGTGGGCGCTGGACTACCCGTTCATGAAGCGCTACAGCAAGGCTTTCCTTGAGCGCAACCCGCACCTCAAGGGCCAGGACCTGGCCATCACCAAGGCCGCCTGCGAGCTGTTCAAGCGCCAGCCGGTGACCGTGGTCAACTACCTGGAAGGCACCCGCTTCAGCGAGGCCAAGCGCGAGGCCCAGGCCTCGCCGTACCGGCATCTGCTCAAGCCCAAGGCCGGTGGCGTGGCCTTCGTCCTCGCCGCGCTGGGCGAGCAGCTCGATGCCCTGCTGGATGTGACCATCGTCTATCCGGGCAACAAGGCCCCGGGTTTCTGGGACCTGGTCAGTGGTGCGATTCCACGGGTGATCGTCGATATCGAAGTCCGCGAGCTGGACCCGGCGCTGTGGGCCGGCGACTACGAAAGCGACCCGCTGCTGCGCCAGGCCGTGCAGGCCTGGGTCAACCAGCTGTGGCAGGACAAGGACGCGCGCATCGAGCGCCTGCGCGCCGAATTAAACTGACGGAGCCGGCGCCAGCGCCGGGGCGAGCGGCGCGGTCAGGCCATTGCCCCAGATGCCGGCGAGGTTCTGCAGCAGCGAACTGGCCACGCCCTGCTGGCCGAGGTACTGCAGGATCAGCGGGGCGAAGCGGGCGATCATGCCGTCCTGCATGCCCAGCGCGCTGAAGGCGTTGTTCAGGTCTTCGCCATTCTTCACATTGCCGCCCAGGGCGTTGCTCAGCGCCGATGCCTGGCCGCTCTTGCCGAGCAGATCGCCCAGCCCCGCCAGCCCGCCCAGGGCGTTCTCGCCGGAGAGCATGTCCAGGCCTGGTACGGCCTTGCTCAGTTGCTCGTAGTCACCGCTGCTCAGCTGGTTGCGCGCCAGGCCGAGCAGGGCGCCGGTGCCGCCGATGGCCTGTTCCGGGGTGATGTCCAGATCCTTGCCCAGGGTGTTGAGCAGATTGGCCGATGCCGCCGGCGCCTGCACCGCCGCGCCGTTCTGCGAGCCTTGCATGGCCGAGACCGCGTTGGCCGCGTCGCTGAGGTTGAAGGCGAAGGCCGAGCTGGCGGCGAGGGTCACCAGGGTGACCAGGGCGAAACGTTTCATGGGGAGGACCTCGTCAACCGTAAAGGCAGGGAAACGAGGTGTTGGAGTTGATTTCGGGGGGAATGTTCCCGGAGGCATTGTTCCCGGAGGCATTGTGTCGTTGCTGATGGCCCCCATCGTTGGCTTGCCAGCGATGGGGGCCATGAACATCTACCTGAAGAAACCGCGAAACCCATACCACGCCGGCAACCCCAGCCCGACCCAGGCCAGCGCATCCCACCCGCCATCCCCCAGCAGCGCGGCGAACAATCCCGCCGCGCCAAGCACGCCGATCAGCAGCGGCAGGCCGAACACCTTCCAGTTCATCGGCTCGCCTCCGTACGACGGCGCACCCACCACAGGTACAGGCCACTGCCGAGCACGACGATGGTCAGCACATCCAGCGCTGCCCAGAGGATCTGCATCGGGCGTCCGCCGTAGTCGCCGAAATGCAGCGGCTGCGACAGGCCCATGGCGTCCATGTACCAGGGCCGTTCGCCGACCGCGGTGACCTGCAGCGTGCTGGCATCGATCAGTACCGGCGTCAGCAGGTGTGCGGTCAGGTGCGTGCCGCCTTTCATGAACACCGCGTAGTGGTGCTCGCTGGAGAAGCGCGTGCCGGGGAAGGCGATGAAGTCCGGACGCATGCCCGGCGCCGCCTCGGCCGCGATATCCAGCACCCGGCTGACCGGCGCCAGCTGGGTCAGCGGCGGTGCATCGCGGTACGGCGCGACCATCGCCGCCAGGCTCTCGTTGCGCCAGGCGGCGATGACCAGGTCGGACAGCGCGCTGATCACCCCGGTCACCCCCACCACCAGCGCCCAGGTCAGGGTGACGATGCCGATCAGGTTGTGCAGGTCGAGCCAGCGCAGGCGCCGCGACTTGTCATGGCGCACCGTGGCGAAGTCCAGGCGGCGCATGAACGGCGCATACAGCACCACGCCGGAAACGATCGCCACCACGAACAGCACGCCCATGAAGGCCAGCAGCAGCTTGCCCGGCAGGCCGGCGAACATGTCCACGTGCAGGCGCAGCATGGTCATCATGAAGCCGCCGTTGGCCGAGGGCATTTCCACCGGTTCGCCGGTGCGGGCGTCGAGCATGAAGGTGTGTGACGAGTTCGGCTCGGTGCCGGCGCTGGCGGCCATGATCGCGACCACGCCGTTGGCGTCGTCCTCGTCCCAGCCGAAGTACTGCATCACCTCGCCCGGGCGGTGGGCCTGGGCCTTCACCACCAGTTGCTGGAGATCCAGCTGTGGCGTGTCGGCGGGCATGACCTTCAGCTCGGGCGCGTCGCCCAGCAGGTGATCGATCTCGTGATGGAAGATCAGCGGCAACCCTGTCACCGCCAGGAGCAGCAGGAACAGGGTGCAGATGAGGCTGGTCCAGGTGTGTACCCCGGACCAGGTGCGGATGGTCTTGCTCTTCATCCCGGCTTAGAACTTGTAGTTCACGCTGGCGACCACGTTGCGCTCGTCGCCGTAGTAGCAGTAGTAGCCGTCACAGGTGGACAGGTAGTCCTTGTTGAACAGGTTCTTCGCATCCACGGCGACGGTCACGCCCTTGAGGCTGCTGTTGACGCGGCCCAGGTCGTAGTGCACCGAGGCGTCGTAGATGGTGTACGAGCCGACATGACCCCAATCGGTGTTGGTGGTGTTGCCGTAGGTGTCGCCCACGTAGCGCACGCCGGCACCGATGCCGAAGCCGTCCAGCAGCCCGCTGCGCCAGGTGTAGTCCGCCCAGGCGGTGGCCTGGTTGCGCGGTACCTGCTTGAGGCGGTTGCCTTTCTCGCCGTCGTTGCCCTTGATGATTTCGCTGTCGTTGTAGGTGTAGGACGCGACCAGCTTGAGGTTCTCGTTCACGTCGGAGGTGGCTTCCAGCTCCAGGCCGCGGTTGCGTACCTCGCCCACCTGGCGGGTGATGTTGGCTTCGGTCACCGAGAGGTTTTTCTGGGTCAGGTCGAAGACGGCCGCGGTCAGCAGGGTGTTGCTGCCCGGTGGCTGGTACTTGATGCCCAGTTCGTACTGCTTGCCTTCGGTAGGCTTGAACGCATTGGTGCTGGCGACCTGGGTACCGATCGCCGGCTGGAAGGACTCGGCGTAGGCGATGTACGGGGTGATGCCGTTATCGAACACGTAGCTCAGCGCGGCGTTGCCGCTGAACTTCTTGTCGCGCTGGGTGGTGGTGGCATCGCCCTGGTTGTGGAAGGTGGTGCCGTTGTGGACCCAGTCCTCGCGGCCGCCGAGGGTCAGGCGCCAGTTGTCCAGGGCCATCTGGTCCTGCACGTACAGGCCGGTCTGCTGGATCTTCTGGTTGTAGTTGTACATGTCGAAGTACTGGACGTTGGAGAAGTCCTGTCCGTAGATCGGCCGGTGGATGTTGCTCGACGGCACGCCGGCCGAGCCCCAGCGCCAGCGCGCGTCGGCGGTGGAGCGCTGGTGGTCGAGGCCGAGCAGCAGGGTGTGGCTGATCGCGCCGGTCTGGAAGTCGGCCTGGAAGTTGTTGTCCACGGCGAACTGGCTGATGTCTTCCTCGACGATGCCGGCGGTACGGCTGACGGTGCCGTCGGGCTGGACCGCCTGGTCCGGACCGGCCGGCCAGATCATGCCGCCGGCGGTGATGCCCTTGAAGTCCAGCTCGTTGCGCGTGTAGCGCAGGTTCTGACGGAACTGCCACATGTCGTTGAGGCGGGTCTCGAAGGCATAGCCGAGGGCGTAGTAGGTGCGGTCGTAGGATTCCCAGTCCGGATCACCGAGGTTCTTGTGGTGGGAAATCTTGCCCGCCGCGCTGGCCAGCTTGGTTCCCTGCAGCGGCAGGAACTGGCCGGTGATGCCGGTATCGTCGCGGGTGAACTGCGAGATGAAGGTCAGCTTGGTGTCGTCGTTGATGTTCCAGGTCACGCTTGGCGCCAGGTTGTAGCGCTTGTCCGGAACGTGGTCGATCGGCGAGCCACTGTCGCGCACGGTGCCGCTCAGGCGATAGAGGAACTGGCCCTGGTCGTCGATCTTGCCGGTGCTGTCGAAGTTGATCTGCTTGTGTTCGTTGCTGCCGACCTGGACCTCGATCTCGTTGCTGTTCTCGGCTTGCGGGCGGCGGGTGACCATGTCCACCAGGCCGCCGGGCGGGGTCTGGCCATAGACGGAGGAGGCCGGGCCGCGCAGCACGGCGACGCGCTCCAGGTTCCAGGTTTCGATCTTCGGCGTGGCGTAGTTGCCGCGTGGCAGGGGCAGGCCGTCGAGGAACTGGGTCGGCTCGAAGCCGCGTACCAGCAGCCAGTCGCTGCGCGAGTCGGAGCCGTAGCCGCTGCTCTGCACGCCGGCGGCGTAGCGCAGGGCATCGTTGAGGTTGAGCACCGGGCGGTCTTCCATCTGCTCACGGGTGACCACGGTCAGCGAGCGCGGCAGTTCGGCGATGGCGGTGTCGGTCTTGGTCCCGGCGGCGGTGCGGGTGGCGGTGTAGCCATCCACCGCGCCCCAGGCGCTTTCATAGTGGCTGGCAGCGTTGATGCTGGTTTCCGGCAGGGCCAGGCTGCCTTGCGGGGCGACGATCAGGCTGTAGGTCCCGGCGCTGCTCTGCTGCAGCTGCAGGCCGGTCCCGCGCAGGGCCTGCTGCAGTGCAGCGACTCCGTCGAACTGACCGTTGACCGGCGCCGAGGTGCGACCGTTGGCCAGGGCCGGGTCGAGGGCCAGGGCGATGCCGGCCTGGCTGGCGATCTGGTTCAGGGTGGTGGCCAGCGG
Organism: Pseudomonas sp. zfem002; assembly: GCF_032621685.1. NCBI lineage: Bacteria > Pseudomonadati > Pseudomonadota > Gammaproteobacteria > Pseudomonadales > Pseudomonadaceae > Pseudomonas > Pseudomonas sp. zfem002. The sequence continues at coordinate 29,141 of NZ_JAVYJH010000006.1, forward strand.
CGCGGCGGGCAGGTTGTAGCTGCGCGCTTCGGCGGCGATCAGCGGGGTGCTGGCCAAGGGGGCGGCGATGGCAATGGCCATGGCCAGCAGGCTTGGACGCAGGAAGCTTTCGATTGAGCGGGTCATGCGGGTCCTCGACGGGATTTGTGCTAACTAGCCTCCATGCCGAGCGAGATGGGAAAAGTGATAGGGCTCTTAGTGAAAATATTTTCGATTTAGATTTCCGGGGTGCAACACGGGATTGGCGCGTACCCGGTAGGAGTGTGGCTCGTCGTGTGACGAACCACCGCGAAGGACCGCGGAGCGGTCCCCGATGACTCAAGGTTTCTCGGTCCGCGCCACCACCGTCACCCACCACGGCGTGCGCTGCTGCACCTGCACCGGCAGGGTCGGCAGCAGCGACTGCAGGGCCAGGTCGGTGTCGTGCAGCGGGAAGCTCCCGGTGATCCGCAGGTCGGCCACTTCCGGCGCCACTCCCAGGTAACCGCTGCGATAGCGGCCCAGTTCTTCCACCAGGTCGCCCAGGCGCACGTTGTCCACCACCAGCATGCCGCGGGTCCAGGCATCGGCACCGAGGCCCAGCGTGCCGACCCGACCAAGGTGGTCATGGCTCATCAGCACCTGCTGGCCTTCGTGCAGCACCTGCTCCACGCCGCTGTCCTGCGGCTTGGCCGCGACCGCCGACTGCAGCACGCTCAGGCGCGTGCCCTGGTCTTCCAGGCGCACCAGGAAGCGCGTGCCCAGCGCGCGCATGCGGCCGTCGCCGGTGGTGACGACGAACGGTCGGGCATCGTTGTCCTTGTGCCCGGTTTCGATGGAGATCTCGCCTTCGTGCAGGACGATCAGGCGCTCCCGGGCGCTGTAGCGGATATCCACGGCGGAATGGGTGTTCAGGCTGATCAGCGTGCCGTCGTCCAGGCGCAGGCTGCGTTGTTCGCCGGTGCCGGTGCGCTGGTCGGCCAGCCAGTAGCCGAGGCTCTGGTGCGCGTTGAGCCAGCCGAGCAGGCCGGCGACCAGCGCCAGGCTGGCCAACCCGCCACCCAGCTTGCGCGCGCGCTGGCGCAGGCTGACGCGCGATTGCTGCAGGGCCTTGCGCGCCGGGCCGGCAGCCGCGGCGAAGCGCTGGTCGAGCATGCCCAGTTGCGACCAGGCGCGGGCGTGTTCCTCACTGGCGGCGTGCCAGCGTTCGAACTCGGCGCGCTCCTGGGCGCTGCCGCTGCCGCAATCGAGGCACAGCTGCCAGTTGATCGCGGCATCGAGCACCCGGGCGGATACGGGGTTGGTATTGAAATGGCTCATGTCGGTTCGCCATACAGGGCGATGTAGCACTGGCGCATGCCTTGGGCCAGGTACTGGCGCACCCTGGGCACGGAGACCGCGAGTTTCTCGGCGATTTCGGCGTGGGTCATGCCGTCCAGGCGGTTGTGCAGGAAGGCCGCGCGGGCCTTGCTCGACAGCTTGCCGAGCAGGCGGTCGATGGCCTTGAGGTCTTCGAGGATCAGGTGCAGGGTTTCCGGCGAAGGGTGCTCGGCCTCCGGGACCAGCAGCAGTTCCTCCAGCCAGGCCTGTTCCAGCGCGGTACGGCGGAAGTGGTCGAACAGCAGGCCCTTGGCCACGGCCATGAGGAACGCGCGCGGCTGGCGCGGCGCCGGCAACTCGTCGCGACCGAGCAGGCGGACGAAGGTGTCCTGGCTCAGGTCTTCGGCGCGTTCGGCGCTGGCCAGGTTGCGGCGCAACCAGCCGAGCAGCCAGGCGCGATGATCGCGATAGAGTGCGCCAACCAGCTCGCTGTGAGGGCTAGGTACCGACGACAAGGCGTTCCCCGGAGAAGAGTGTGTTAACTAACGAGAATTATTCGCGATTGTGTCAGAGCACGTGGCACTGTGCAATTAACGCTCATCGGATTGCTCGTCGGTCTTTCCCGGAAAGGTATTACATGCCGTGACTGTGCTGGCGCTTGCGCCGCCAGCTCTGCAGGCGCTGCTCCAGGTGTTTCGGACTGTCCAGTTGCTGGCGTCGGGCCTGGCTGAAGAGGATCAGGCTCAGTTCGGCGGTGACCTGGGCATCGGCGCTGGCGTTGTGGCGTTCTTCCACTAGCAGGCCGAAATGGGTGACCCAGTCGTCGAGGCCGGCATGGCGCATCACCACCTCAGGGTTGAGCAGCGGGGCCAGTTCGGCGACGTCCATGAACGGGTGCTGCAGCTTGTAGCCGAGGCTGTCCTTGAGTGCGCGGCTGAGCATGCGCTGGTCGAAACCGGCGTGGAAGGCCAGCAGCGGGCTGTCGCCGATGAAGTCCATCAGGTCCAGCAGCGCCTGCGCCGGGTCGCAGCCGGCGGCGATGGCGCTCGGCGCCAGGCCATGGATCAGCGTGCTCGGCGCCAGCTTGTGGTCGTGGCGGTGCAGGGTGCGTTCGAACTGCTGGCTGAAGTCGATGGCGCCGTCCTCGATCACCACCGCGCCGATCGACAGCACCTGGTCGCGGTTGACGTTGAGGCCGCTGGTTTCCAGGTCCAGCACCACCCAGCGCTGCTGGCGCAGGGACTGCTCGCTCCAGGTCGGTGCGGGGGCCAGGTTCGCAAGGCGCTGGCGCTGCTCGTCGCCAAGTTCGGGTTGGCTGGGCCGCAGCCAGGCAAACAGACTCATAGTTGATACCGCAGGGCCAGGCTGCTTTGCAGGCGCTGGGCCTGACGCAGGGATTCACGCAGGATGCGCCGGTCGAGATCGTTGAGGTTGTCCGGGTCGACGCGGTTGGAATACGGCAGGTTCTGCCGGGTCTGGATCTGGTGCTGCTGCATGCGGGTCTGCTGGATGAAGTGGTAGGCCTCCTCGAAGGCACCGCCGTCCAGCGCGTCGATGACGTCCTTCTGCACCAGCTGGCGCAGGCGCTCCAGGGTGTTGTTGGCACTGATGCCGTTGGCCAGGGCCAGCAGTCGCGCGCCGTCGACGAAGGGGGTCAGGCCCTGGACCTTGAGGTCGAGGGTGGCGGCCTTGTCGTTGCCGCTGCGGGTCAGGACGAACTCGCGGAAGCGTCCCACCGGCGGTTTCTGGCGCAGCGCGTTGTCCGCCATCATGCGCTGGAACAGGCGGTTGTCGGCGACCTGGTCGAGGATGCCCTGGCGCAGTTGCTCGCAGCCGCGGTCATCGCCCCAGACCACCCGCAGGTCGAAATAGATGCTGGAGGCCAGCAGGTTTTCCGGGGTCGCCTCGCGGATGAAGGCGGCAAAGCGTCGTGCCCATTCCGCGCGCGACAGGCACAGCTCGGGGTTGCCGGCCATGATGTTGCCCTTGCACAGGCTGAAGCCGCATTGCGCCAGGTTCTGGTTGATGTGCTGCGCCAGCGGCAGCAGGCGAGCGCGGATCTCGGCGGCTTCCACCGCGTCCCTGGCCTCGAAGAGGATGCCGTTGTCCTGGTCGGTGTGCAGGGTCTGTTCGCGGCGGCCTTCGCTGCCGAAGCACAACCAGGTGAAGGGCACGCCGGGGTCGCCCTTCTCCGCGATCGCCAGTTCGATCACCCGGCACACGGTGTGGTCGTTGAGCAGGGTGATGATATGGGTGATCTGCGTCGACGAGGCGCCGTGGGCGAGCATGCGCTCGACCAGTTGGCCGATCTCGCCGCGCAGCGCCACCAGGCTTTCCAGGCGCGGCGCGCTGCGGATGGTGCGGGCCAGATGGACCAGGTCGACCCGTTGCAGGGAAAACAGGTCGCGCTCGGAGACCACGCCGCACAGGCGGCGGTCTTCCACCAGGCAGACGTGGGCGATATGCCGCTCGGTCATGGCGATGGCGGCGTCGAAGGCACTGGCCTGGGGTGTCAGGTAGAACGGCGAGGCGGTCATGTGCGCCGACACCGGCGCGTTGAAGTCGGTGTCGGCGCGGGCCACCACCTGGCGCAGGTCGCGCAGGGTGAAGATACCCACCGGGAAGCGCTCGTCGTCGACGATGACGATGCTGCCCACCTGGCTTTCGTCCATCAGCCGCACCGCTTCGCGCAGGCTGGTGCCCGGCGCGCACACCACCGGATGACGCATCGCCAGCTCACCGAGGCGGGTGTTCAGCGAATACTGGTTGCCGAGGGTCTCCACGGCGCGCCGCTGGACCTGCTGGTTGACCTGGTCGAGCAGGCTGCTGACCCCGCGCAGGGCGAAGTCGCGGAACACGTCGGAAAGGGCGAACAGGCGGATGAACGCGGCCTTGTTCAGTTGCAGGCAGAAGGTGTCCTCGCCCGCCAGGTGCTCGGTGCGGGTGGCGCGTTCGCCGAGCAGGGCGGCCAGCGGGAAGCATTCGCCGCGGGTGATTTCGAAGGTGGTTTCGGTATCGCCCTTGACCACATGGGTGCGTTCGCCGACCACGCGGCCCTGCTTGACGATGAAAAAGTGCTCCACCGGTCCGTCGGCGGGCTTGATGATGCTGTCGCCGGCGGCGTAGAAGCGCAGCTGGCACTGTTCCACCAGGTACGCCAGGTGGGCGTTCTCCATCTGGTTGAACGGCGGGAAACGCTGCAGGAACTGCATGGTCCCCTGGATGTTCTGCATTACCGCGGTTTTACCGGCCTGGTCGAAAGCGTCCATTTTGCTCATCAGCGACACCGTCTCGGGGTTTCGTCGGGCGAAACCGATTGTTGTTATTGGTCCTCATGGTCGGCCGCCAGCGGAGCGGGTGCCCATTGGACGTAAGTCTAAAGGGTGCGCGGCCGACGATGGCCCGACGAAAGGCAGGTTGCAAGCGCTTCGAATGCAGTCTGAACTTGAATTTGCCGGACATTCTGCAGGTCACGATGACGAGACGCCCATGGCTGAACACGACGATTTACTGAGCGACGCCGAGCGCGAAGCGCTGGCAGAGGTCACGGCGCCCCCGATCACGCCGCAGAAAGTGCTGATCGTCGACGACGACGAAGATGCCAGCGAACTGCTCGCGGAAATCCTGCAAACCTACGGAATAGAAAGCCTGGCGCTGACCAGCGCGAAGCAGGCGCTGCAACTGATCCTGGGTGATCGGAATATCGGCCTGCTGATCACCGACCTGCGCATGACGCCGTTCGACGGCCTGGAGCTGATCCGCAAGATTCGCGAGTCGGAGAAGGCTGCGTTGCCGATCATCATCATTTCCGGGGATGCGCAAGTGCAGGACGCGATCACGGCGATGCACCTGAGCGTGGTGGATTTCATGCTCAAGCCGATCGATGTGGGGAAATTGATGCCGTTGGTGCGAAGGGAGCTGGGCGTTTGAATGATCGGGCCTGCTTTGCAGGCCTTCGCGGGCAAGCCACGCTCCTACGGGGCATCGGATTGACGTAGGAGCGTGGCTTGCCCGCGAAGGACCGCAAGGCGGTCCCAATTGCAGACGCTGCGGATCAGAGGCCGTTACGCGCCTTGTACTCGCGACGACGACGATGCAGCACTGGCTCGGTGTAGCCGTTCGGCTGCTTGGTACCCTCGACCACCAGCTCGACCGCTGCCTGGAAGGCGATGTTGTTGTCGAAGTCCGGTGCCAGCGGGCGATACAGCGGGTCGTTGGCGTTCTGCTTGTCCACCACCGGCGCCATGCGCTTCAGGCTTTCCAGCACCTGCTCCTCGCTCACCACGCCATGACGCAGCCAGTTGGCCAGCAGTTGGGCGGAGATACGCAGGGTGGCGCGGTCTTCCATCAGGCCGACATCGTTGATGTCCGGCACCTTCGAGCAACCCACGCCCTGGTCGATCCAGCGCACGACATAGCCGAGGATGCCCTGGGCGTTGTTGTCCAGCTCGTTGCGGATCTCTTCCGCCGACCAGTTGGTGTCCGGCGCCAGCGGGATGGTCAGGATGTCGTCGACCGAAGCCGGCGCGCGCTTGGCCAGTTCGGCCTGGCGCTCCTGGACGTTGACCTTGTGGTAGTGCAGCACGTGCAGTGCGGCGGCGGTCGGCGACGGTACCCAGGCGGTGTTGGCACCGGCCTGCGGGTGGGCGATCTTCTGTTCCAGCATCGCGGCCATCAGGTCCGGCATGGCCCACATGCCCTTGCCGATCTGCGCGCGACCCTGCAGGCCGGTGGCCAGGCCGATGTCGACGTTGGAGTTCTCGTAGGCGCCGATCCATTTCTGCGTCTTCATGGTGCCCTTGCGCACCATGGCGCCGGCTTCCATGGAGGTGTGGATCTCGTCACCGGTACGGTCGAGGAAGCCGGTGTTGATGAACACCACGCGCTCGCTGGCAGCCTTGATGCAGGCCTTGAGGTTGACCGTGGTACGGCGCTCCTCGTCCATGATCCCGACTTTCAGGGTGTTGTGCGGCAGGCCCAGCATGTCTTCGATGCGGCCGAACAGCTCGTTGGTGAACGCGGCTTCTTCCGGGCCGTGCATCTTCGGCTTGACGATGTACACCGAGCCGGTACGGGTGTTCTTGCGCGAGGTGTTGCCGTTGAGGTTGTGCATCGCCGCCAGGTTGGTGACCAGGCCGTCGAGGATGCCTTCCGGCACTTCGTTGCCGTCCTTGTCGAGGATCGCGTCGATGGTCATCAGGTGACCGACGTTGCGCACGAACAGCAGCGAACGACCATGCAGGGTGACGCTGCCGCCATCGACCGTGGTGTACTCGCGGTCCGGGTTCATGGTGCGGGTGAAGGTCTGGCCGTTCTTGCTCACGCTTTCCGCCAGGTCGCCCTTCATCAGGCCGAGCCAGTTGCGGTAGACCACGACCTTGTCGTCGGCGTCCACGGCGGCGACGGAGTCTTCGCAGTCCATGATGGTGGTCAGCGCGGCTTCGACCAGGATGTCCTTCACGCCGGCGGCGTCGGTCTGGCCGACCGGGGTGGTCGGGTCGATCTGGATTTCGAAGTGCAGGCCGTTGTGCTTGAGCAGGATGCCGGTCGGCTCGCTGGCCTGGCCCTGGAAGCCGATCAGTTGTGCATCGTCACGCAGGCCGCTGTTGCTGCCGCCCTTGAGGGCCACGACCAGCTTGCCGCCGTCGAGGCTGTAGCGGGTGGCGTCGACATGGGAGCCGGCGGCCAGTGGCGCGGCTTCGTCGAGGAAGGCGCGGGCGAAGGCGATGACCTTGTCGCCGCGGACCTTGTTGTAGCCTTTGCCCTTCTCCGCGCCGTCGGCTTCGCTGATGGCGTCGGTGCCGTACAGCGCGTCGTACAGCGAGCCCCAGCGGGCGTTCGAGGCGTTCAGGGCGAAACGTGCGTTCATCACCGGAACCACCAGCTGCGGGCCAGCGACACGGGCGATCTCGTCATCGACGTTCTGAGTGGACACCTGGAAGTCCGCCGCTTCTGGCAGCAGATAACCAATTTCCTGAAGGAATGCCTTGTACGCCACGGCATCGTGTGCCTGGCCTTTGCGCGCCTGGTGCCAGGCATCGATCTGCGCTTGCAGGGTGTCGCGTTTGCTCAGCAGGGCTTTGTTCTTTGGAGCGAGGTCGTTGATGATCTTTTCCGCACCTGCCCAGAACTTCTCGACGCTGACGCCGGTTCCGGGAATGGCTTCGTTGTTCACGAAGTCGAACAGGACTTTGGCGACCTGAAGGCCACCGACTTGAACGTGTTCAGTCATTGCTTGCCTCACTCTGCTCAGCTATTTCGCTTTTCTATTTACGCCTTACACGCTTCTCTAAACACGGCACCAGTGCATGTCCTGACGGACGGCTGGGTACGGCTCGCCAGAGGGTCTGGCGGGCGGTTGCGCATTTTCACAGGCGCTTTGGCAGACATCGGATCGGACGTTTTGTAGTCCGCGCTGCGGCATACTACATGATGCGCTGCGCATGTGAAAATCAGACTAAATACGTCGTTCCGCGACCGTTTGGTCGCAAGGGGTCGTGCTGGGAGGCTATATGTTCGCAAAAAACGAGTGGATTGTTCCAGATAAATCTTAAAACAGTACACGATTTGATTTTCAACGCGCCTGCGGCAGGTTGCCGCGCCTTGCCTATACTTTCCCGACGCCCCACCGCCACGGGGTTTCCACGGGTTTTCCAGCAGAGGGTCGTCCGCGTGAATCATCTTGTCCTCACCGTCATCGCCGCCGACAAGGCTGGCCAGGTCGAGCGTATCGCCCAAACCATCGCCGAGCACAACGGCAACTGGCTGGAGAGCCGCATGTCGCGCATGGCCGGGCAATTCGCCGGGATCCTGCGCATCGCCGTGCCGGCCGAATCCCACGACGAACTGGTCGATGCCCTGCAGGCTCTGGGCGAGCGTGGGATCCGCGTGCTCATCGCCGAGAGCGGGATCGAGCCGTCCTGCACCTGGAAGCCGATCGCCATGAGCCTGGTCGGCAACGACCGCCCGGGCATCGTCCGCGATATCACCCGCCTGCTGGCGGAACAGGGGGTCAACGTCGAGCGCCTGAGCACCGATGTGCGCCCGGCGCCGATGAGCAGCGAGCCGCTGTTCCATGCCGATGCGTTGCTGGCGGTGCCGCTGACCCTGTCGCTGGATAGCCTGCAGTCCCGCCTCGAAGCGCTCGCCGACGACCTGATGGTGGAGCTGGAACTACGCCCGGAAGAGTAGTTATCCCCCGTTCACTTATCCCGTTTTAACGGGGATCGCCCTGTGGATAAGCTGGGGAGCCACCGCGCCAGCCCAGGCGCGCCGGGGCTTTCCGGCGATTGAGCAAAAAATCGCCAGAAATCAGCAGCTTGTGCACAAAGCGCGGGGATGAGGGTGTGGATAACCTTGGGAGAGGTCGCTGCAGGCTACGAATGGCGTGGCCTGCAGAGGATTGATCAATTATTGATCAGGTGCGTTTGCGCAGGCTCAGCCAGGCATCGACGCTGTACAGGGCCAGGCCGGCCCAGATGAACATGAAGGCAATCAGCGTGCTGTGCGACAGGTGCTCGTCGAACAGCAGCACCGCCTGCAGCAGCACCAGGGTCGGCGCCAGGTACTGCAGGAAGCCCAGGGTGGTGTAGGGCAGGTGGCGCGCAGCGGCGTTGAAGCTCACCAGCGGGACCAGGGTCACGGGGCCGGCGGCGATCAGCCACAGGGCCTGGCTGGTGCTGAAGAACTCGGGCTGGACGCTGCTCGCCGCGGGGTTGAGCAACAGCCAGCCGAGTGCGATGGGCACCAGCATCCAGGTTTCCACTACAAGACCGGGCAGCGCCGCTACAGGGGCCTGTTTGCGGATCAGGCCGTAGAAGCCGAAGCTCAGCGCCAGGGCCAGCGATACCCACGGCAGGCTGCCCACCTGCCACACCTGCTGGGCCACTCCCAGGGCCGCCAGGCCCACCGCGATCCATTGCAGGCGGCGCAGGCGCTCGCCGAGCAGCAGCATGCCCAGCAGCACGTTGACCAGCGGGTTGATGTAGTAGCCGAGGCTGGCTTCGAGCATGCGCCCGTTGTTCACCGCCCAGACGTAGGTCAGCCAGTTGAAGGCGATCAGCGCCCCGCTCAGGGCCAGGATCGCCAGGCGCCGCGGGTTGTCGCGCAGCTCGCGCCACCAGCCCGGATGCTTCCAGACCAGCAGCAGCAACGAACCGAACAGCGCCGACCAGAGCACCCGGTGAACGATGATCTCCACCGCGGGGACGCTTTGCAGCAGTTTGAAGTAGATGGGGAACAGGCCCCAGATGATGTAGGCGGTCAGGCCGAGAATGTACCCGCGACGCGGGTTGGCGGCAGTCATTTGTAATCCTTGCTTAGCTAGCTAAATGCGCGGCTATTGTAGACAGACTGCCGCTGGCTTCTAGAACAATTTCAGGGGCTCTTCGTCCAGCGCCGCGCATTGTTCGCGCAGGGCGAGAATCTGGTCGCCCCAGTAACGCTCCTGGCCGAACCACGGGAAGCTGCGCGGGAACGCCGGATCGTCCCAGCGCCGCGCCAGCCAGGCGCTGTAGTGCAGCAGGCGCAGGCCGCGCAGGGGCTCGATCAGGGCCAGCTGGCGCGGGTCGAAGTCGTGGAATTCGTTATAGCCGTCCATCAGTTCCGCCAGTTGCCCGAGGCGTTCCTCGCGGCTGCCGGCGAGCATCATCCACAGGTCCTGTACCGCCGGGCCCATGCGGCAGTCGTCGAGGTCGACGAGATGGAAGACTTCGTCGCGGCACATCATGTTGCCGGGGTGGCAGTCGCCGTGCAGACGGATGGTCTGGTGCGGGGTGCGGGCGTAGATGGCCTCGATGCGCTTGAGCAGGTCGCGGGCCACCGATTCGAAGGCCGGCAGCAGGCTTTTCGGGATGAAGTCGCCGTCGAGCAGGGTGGCCAGCGAGGCGTGGCCGAAGTTGTCCACCGCCAGCTGTTCGCGGTGCTCGAAGGGCCGGCTGGCGCCGACCGCGTGCAGGCGGCCGAGCAACTGGCCGAGACGGTAGAGCTGGTCGAGATTGCCCGGTTCCGGCGCGCGCCCGCCGCGGCGGGGGAACAGGGCAAAGCGAAAGCCCGCATGTTCGAACAGGGTCTTGCCGTTGTGCAGCAGCGGGGCGACCACCGGCACTTCGCATTCGGCGAGTTCGGCGGTGAAGGCATGTTCCTCGAGGATCGCCGCATCGCTCCAGCGGTCGGGGCGGTAGAACTTGGCGATCAGCGGCTCGGCGCCCTCGATGCCGACCTGGTAGACGCGGTTCTCGTAGCTGTTGAGGGCGAGGACGCGGGCGTCGCTGAGCAGGTCCTGGCTTTCGATGGCATCGAGGACCAGGTCGGGGGTGAGGGAATCGAAGGGGGGGGACATGCGCGGGCTCCTGCTGTTTCAGCCATGGTAACCCAGGCCCGCCCGCGTAGGAGCGCGGCTTGCCCGCGAAAGGACCGCGCAGCGGTCCCGATACCGGGTAATGCCGATTCGGGACCGCTGCGCGGTCCTTTCGCGGGCAAGCCGCGCTCCTACGGGGGCGGCGCGACTCAGCTATCAGGCGCCGATGACGCCGCCATCCTCCCGGGTGATCGCCATCACCGACGACCTCGGCTTACCGTTCGGCAGATGCTCCGGGAAGGTCGAGCCGCCGGTCTCGCCCGGATGCTGGATGCCCACGAACAGGGTCTTCTGGTCCGGCGCGAAGGCGATCCCGGTCACTTCGCAGGCCACCGGTCCGACCATGAAGCGGCGGATCTCGCCGCTTGCGGGATCTGCGCAGAGCATCTGGTTGTTGCCCATGCCGGCGAAGTCCCCGGCGTTGCTGTAGTCGCCGTCGGTGAGGATCCACAGCCGGCCATCCGGGTCGAAACCGAGACCGTCGGGGCTGTTGAACATGTTCTGCGCGTTGATGTTGCTCGACCCGCCCTTGGCCGCGCCCGGATGGACCTGCGGGTTGCCGGCGACCACGAAGAGGTCCCAGGCGAACGTCATCGAGGCATGGTCATCGCCCGTCTCGCGCCAGCGCAGGATCTGTCCGTAGACGTTCTTCTCCCGCGGATTGGGGCCGCCGGCCGGCTGCCCTTCCTCGCCGCGTTTGACGTTGTTGGTCAGGGTGCAATAGACCTGGCCATCCTTGGGGCTGACCACGATCCACTCCGGACGGTCCATGCGCGTGGCCTGCAGATGGCTGGCGGCGAGGCGCGCGTGGATCAGGACCTGGGCCTGGTTGGCGAAGCCGGCGGCGGCGTTCAGGCCGTTCTTGCCGTGGCTCAGTTCCAGCCACTGGCCCTGGCCCTGCGGATGGTCCGGGTTGCCGTCGCCCTGGTCGAAACGCGCCACGTAGAGGGTGCCGTGGTCGAGCAGGTTGCGGTTGGCGCTGGGGTTCTTGTGGTCGATGCGTTCGCGGCTGATGAACTTGTAGATGAACTCGCCGCGCTCGTCGTCGCCCATGTACACCACGGCGCGGCCGTCACGGGTTTCGCCGAGGGCAGCGTTCTCGTGCTTGAAGCGGCCGAGGGCGGTGCGCTTGATCGGGGTGGACTGCGGATCGAACGGATCGATCTCCACCACCCAGCCATGGCGATTCAACTCGTTGGGATTCTTCGCCAGGTCGAAGCGCGGGTCATGCTGGTGCCAGTTGACCTCCTTGCCGGTCACCGAGGCACCGTAGCGCTTCTGCCCGGCGTCGAAGGCCTGCTGCGGATCGCTGCTGCCGAAGCAGTCGGTGAAGTTCTCTTCGCAGGTCAGGTAGGTGCCCCACGGGGTCTTGCCGTTGGCGCAGTTCTGGAAGGTGCCGAGCACCTTGCTTGCGCTGTTGTCGGCGGCGGTGCGCAGCCAGGCATCGCCGGCGGCCGGGCCGCCGAAGCGCATCGGCGTGTTGCCGTGGATGCGGCGGTTGTATTTCGAGTCCTGGACGAACTGCCACTGGCCGTCCTGGCGCCGGATCTCGATGACCGACACGCCTTCGGCGGCCTGGGCCTTGTGCACGTCCTCGGCATTGGCCGGCTGGCCACCGTGGTCGAACAGGTAGCGGTAGTTGGTGTATTCGTTGTTGATCGCCATCAGCGCCCGGTTTTCATCGCCGGGGAAGGGGAACAGGCTCATGCCGTCGTTGTTGTCGCCGAACTGCCGTTCCTGGGCCTTGGCGGTGCCCTTGCCGGACGGGTCGAAGGCCGGTACGTCGGCATGCAGCGGCTGGCCCCAGCTGATCAGTACCGAGGCCTTGTAGCCGGGAGGCAGGCTGATGCCGTCGGCGGTGGCGGCGGGGATCCCGCTGAAGCCGAGCAGACCGGTGCTGGCGGCACGCACGCTGTCCGCCAGGACGCTGCGGCTGAGCAGGTTGCCACCGAGAAACAGCGCGGCACCACACAAGGCACCGGCACCGATGAAACGGCGACGGCTGAGGCCGACCATCTGCTCGAGATCGGTCGGCTGGTTTTCTTCTAGGAGGTTCATGACAGGCTTCCTGCGGTTTTGGCAGTCACCTTAATCAGCCTCCATGACAGTTTTGTGGAGGAATTCAGACCGGCGTGCCGAGCAGCACATAGCTGGGCAGGAAACGCACCTGCAGGGCCTTTCCGACGCCCAGGTCGTGGGTCTTCAACCATTCGGCCTCGGCAAAGGCGCAGAGGATCTGCCCGCTGCGCAGGGTCAGGCGCAACTCGCTGGGGCCCTGGGGATCCTCCAGCACTTCCTCGATGTCCGCCTCCAGGCTGTTGCTGCCCGCGGGCACCGGCGCGTCGACGGGAGCCAGTTCCAGCCAGCCGGCCTTGATCAGGGCGACCACTGCGGTACCCGGCTCCAGCTCCAGGCGCTGGGTGCTGTCATGGGTGATCTGCGCCTCGATGCGCAGGCCGCCGGCCAGGGTCAGTTCGATGGTGTCGTTGCGCCCCTGCGCGTGGATGGCGCTGACCCGGCCATGCAGCTGGTTACGCGCGCTGGTGCGCAGCATCAGGCGCCCGAGCAGGTCGAGGTCGCTGCTGTCCTCGGCTTCCTCGAGGATCTGCGCCTGGAGCACCTGCAGGCGCTGGTACAGGCGCAGCACGCGCCGGCCTTCGTCCGACAGGCGCGCGCCACCGCCGCCACGTCCGCCGGTGCTGCGCTCGACCAGCGGCCGGGCGGCGAGGTTGTTGAGTTCGTCGATGGCGTCCCAGGCGGCCTTGTAGCTCATGCCGGCGGCTTTCGCGGCGCGGGTGATGGAGCCTTGCTCATCAATGTGCTGCAACAGCGCGATGCGTTGCGGACGACGGACAATGTGCTGGGTCAGGGGGGCGGGCAAGGGCATGGGGTCGGTACGAAAGCTGACGATGATCGGCAGGAAAGTGCCCGCCTGCCTGCATCAAGTCAAGCATTGCCGGGGCGTGGCGTGCGTGCCAGGCAGTAGACATCGACCCGTGCCGCGCCGCCGTCGCGCAGCAAGCGCGCCAGGGCCTGGGCGGTGGCGCCGGTGGTCAGCACGTCGTCCACCAGGGCCACATGGCGACCCTCGATCGCGGCGGGATCGGCGAGGGCGAAGGCATTCTTCAGGTTGCGCCGGCGCGCGCGGGCGTCCAGTGCCTGCTGCGCCGGGGTGTCGCGCGGACGGCTGAGCAGATCGCTGGCGCAGGGGATCGCCAGTTGCGCGGCGAGCCACTCGCCCAGCATTGCCGCCTGGTTGTAGCCGCGCTGGCGCAGCCGGCGGCTGGCCATGGGCACCGGCAACAGCAGGGCCGGACGCGGCAGGCCTTCGTCGAAGCGATGGCTCAGCCAGTTGCCGAGCATCGAGGCCAGCAAGCGCCCCAACGGCCATTGGCGCTGATGCTTGAAGCGGGTGATCAGGCTGTCGATCGGGAATCCGTAGTGCCACGGCGCCTCGACCTGACGAAAGGCCGGACGCCGCCGCGCGCACTGGGCGCAGAGCAGACCGTTGATCGGCAAGGGCAGGGCGCAGATGCGGCAATGCTCGTCGAGCCAGGGCAGTTCGCTTTCGCAGGGAACGCAGACGGGATGGGTCTGGCCGGCGGGTTCGTCGCACAATAAACAGGTGTGGTTATTATTTGAGCAGATGTAAACCGACGATTTATTGCATGGTTGACAGCGCATTGGGCTTCCTTAACTATGCGGGCTATCCGTGATGCGCTGGCGGGCAATCCGATCCCGGCGCCAGTACAAGCCTAAACAAGGAAACGCCCATGAGCGCCAGCACAACTGCAACGCTTCGTCACGACTGGTCCCTGGCCGAAGTCAAAGCCCTGTTCCAGCAGCCGTTCAATGACCTGCTGTTCCAGGCGCAGATTGTGCACCGTGCGCATTTCGACCCCAACCGCGTGCAGGTCTCGACCCTGCTGTCGATCAAGACCGGTGCCTGTCCGGAAGACTGCAAATACTGCCCGCAGTCCGGCCACTACAACACCGGCCTGGACAAGCAGAAACTGATGGAAGTGCAGAAGGTCCTCGAGGAAGCCGCCCGGGCCAAGGCCATCGGCTCCACCCGCTTCTGCATGGGCGCGGCGTGGAAGCACCCGTCGGCCAAGGACATGCCCTACGTGCTGGAGATGGTCAAAGGGGTCAAGGCCATGGGCCTGGAAACCTGCATGACCCTCGGCCGCCTCGACCAGGAACAGACCCTGGCCCTGGCCCAGGCCGGCCTGGACTACTACAACCACAACCTCGACACCTCGCCGGAGTTCTACGGCAGTATCATCACCACCCGCACCTACAGCGAGCGTCTGCAGACCCTGGCCTATGTGCGCGATGCCGGGATGAAGATCTGCTCCGGCGGCATCCTCGGCATGGGCGAGTCGCTGGACGACCGCGCCGGCCTGCTGATCCAGCTGGCCAACCTGCCGGAGCACCCGGAGTCGGTGCCGATCAACATGCTGGTCAAGGTCGCCGGCACGCCGCTGGAAAATGCCGAGGACGTCGATCCGTTCGACTTCATCCGCATGCTCGCGGTGGCGCGGATCCTCATGCCGAAATCCCATGTGCGCCTGTCCGCCGGCCGCGAGCAGATGAACGAGCAGATGCAGGCGCTGGCCTTCATGGCCGGGGCCAACTCGATCTTCTACGGCGAGAAACTGCTGACCACCGCCAACCCGCAGGCCGACAAGGACATGCAGCTGTTCGCTCGCCTCGGCATCAAGCCCGAGGCGCGTGAAGAGCACGCCGACGAAGTGCACCAGGCCGCCATCGAGCAGGCGCTGATCGAGCAGAAGAGCAGCGAGCTGTTCTACGACGCCGCGTCCGCATGACCTTCGATCTTCGCGCGCGCCTCGAACAGCGGCGCGCCGCCGACCTGTATCGCCAGCGCCCGCTGTTGCAGAGCCCGCAGGGACCTGAAGTGGTGGTGGACGGGCAGGCGCTGCTGGCGTTCTGCAGCAACGACTACCTTGGCCTGGCCAATCACCCCGAGGTGATCGCCGCCTGGCGTGCCGGTGCCGAGCGCTGGGGCGTGGGTGGTGGTGCGTCGCACCTGGTGGTCGGCCACAGCACGCCGCACCACGAGCTGGAAGAAGCCCTCGCCGCGTTTACCGGGCGTCCGCGGGCCCTGCTGTTCACCACCGGCTACATGGCCAACCTCGGCGCGGTTACCGCGCTGGTGGGGCAGGGCGACACGGTGTTGCAGGACCGCCTCAACCACGCCTCGCTGCTGGACGCCGGCCTGCTCAGCGGGGCGCGCTTCAGCCGCTACCTGCACAACGACGCCGACAGCCTCGACAAGCGCCTGGACAAGGCCGAGGGCAATACCCTGGTGGTCACCGATGGCGTGTTCAGCATGGATGGCGATATCGCCGACCTGCCGGCACTGGTCAAGCGCGCGCGGAGCAAAGGCGCCTGGCTGATGGTCGACGACGCCCACGGCTTCGGCACCCTCGGTCGTCACGGCGGCGGCGTGGCCGAGCATTTCGGTCTGGGCCTGGAGGACCTGCCGGTGCTGGTCGGCACCCTGGGCAAAGCCTTCGGTACCGCCGGCGCCTTCGTTGCCGGCAGCGAGGAACTGATCGAGAGCCTGGTGCAGTTCGCCCGTCCTTACATCTACACCACCAGCCAGCCTCCGGCGCTGGCCTGCGCGACCCTGAAAAGCCTGAGCCTGCTGCGCGACGAGCACTGGCGTCGCGAGCACCTGGCGGCGCTGATCGCGCAGTTCCGCAGTGGCGCCGAGGCCATCGGCCTGCAACTGATGGACAGCTTCACGCCGATCCAGCCGATCCTGATCGGCGATGCCGGGCGCGCCATGCAGCTGTCGCGGATGCTGCGCGAGCGTGGCCTGCTGGTCACCGCGATCCGTCCACCGACCGTGCCCGCCGGCAGCGCCCGCCTGCGCGTGACCCTGACCGCCGCGCACAGCGCGGCGCAGGTCCAGCTATTGTTGAAAGCATTGGCCGAGTGCTATCCGCTGCTGGAGCCTGTCGATGCGTAACCATCTGATTCTTCTGCCGGGCTGGGGCCTGGGCAGCGCCGCGCTGGAACCGCTGGCGGCCAGTCTGCGGGCCCAGGACGCCGGGCTGCGGGTCGAACTGGCAGCCTTGCCGGCGCTGGTCAGCGATGACCCGCAGGCCTGGCTCGACGAACTCGACCGGCGCCTGCCCCAGGACACCTGGCTCGGCGGCTGGTCGCTGGGCGGCATGCTCGCCGCCGAACTGGCGGCGCGCCGTGGCGATCGGTGCTGCGGCCTGCTGACCCTGGGCAGCAACCTGAGCTTCGTCGCCCGTGCCGACTGGCCGGACGGCATGCCGGTGGACACCTTCGAAACCTTCGTCGACGGCTGCCGCAGCCATACCGCGGTGACCCTCAAGCGCTTCAAGTCGCTGTGCAGCGAAGGCGCGCAGGAGCCGCGCAGCCTGATCCGGCAACTGGGCGTCGGCGTGCCGGATACCGATCCGGTACTGCTGGTGAAGGGCCTGGAAGTGCTCGGCCGCCTCGATACCCGCGCGGCGCTGCAAGCCTATGGCGGACCGCAACTGCACCTGTTCGCCGGCGCCGACCAACTGGTCCCGGCCGAGGCGGCCCGGGCCCTGAGCGACTGGCTGCCGGATGTCGAAGTGGGCCTGGTGGAGGAGGCGTCCCACGCCTTCATCCTCGAATACCCGCAAGAGCTGGCCGCCAGTATCAAGACCTTCCTGCACGAGAGTGGCGATGACTGATCTTTCCCGGCCGGGCCTGCCCGGCGCCTTGCCCGACAAGCGCCAGGTCGCTGCGTCGTTCTCCCGCGCCGCCGCCAGCTACGACAGCGTCGCCGAGCTGCAGCGGGCGGTGGGCAGTCATCTGCTGGCCCAGTTGCCGCAGGACCTGCAGCCACGCTGCTGGGTCGACCTGGGCAGCGGTACCGGCTATTTCAGTCGCCAGTTGCAGGCGCGTTACACCGCGGGGCTCGGTGTCGCCGTGGACATCGCCGAAGGCATGCTGCGTCATGCCCGCGAGGCCGGCGGTGCGCAGTATCACGTGGCCGGCGACGCCGAACGCCTGCCGCTGCGCGATGCCTGCGCCGACCTGATGTTCTCCAGCCTGGCGGTGCAATGGTGCGCGGATTTTCGTGCGGTGCTGGGCGAGGCGCGGCGGGTCCTGCAGCCTGGCGGCGTGCTGGCTTTCTCCAGCCTGTGCGTCGGCACCCTGCACGAACTGCGGGCGAGCTGGGAGGCGGTGGATGGCCTGGTGCATGTGAACCGCTTCCGCCGCTTCGAGGATTACCAGCGCCTCTGCGACGACAGCGGCCTGGAGCTGCTCGGCCTGCAGGCACAACCCCATGTGTTGCACTACCCTGATGTGCGCAATCTGACCCATGAATTGAAAGCACTGGGTGCGCACAACCTCAATCCCGGCCGCCCCGCCGGGCTCACCGGACGGGCGCGGATGCAGGGATTGCTGCAGGCTTACGAGCAGTTTCGCCAGCCGCGGGGGCTGCCGGCCACCTACCAGGTGGTCTACGGTGTCCTGCGCAAGCCGCTGACAGAAGGGGAGTGACCATGGCCGCGGCCTACTTCATCGCCGGAACCGATACCGACGTGGGCAAGACCACCATCGCCGCCGGCCTGCTGCAGGCCGCCCGCCAGGCCGGGCTCAGCACGCTCGGCGCCAAGCCTGTGGCCTCCGGCTGTGAGGTCACGCCCAAGGGCCTGCGCAACAGCGATGCCCTGGCGCTGATGGCGCAGAGCTCGGTGCAGTTGCCTTATGAACGCATCAATCCGTACGCCTTCGAACCGGCCATCGCCCCGCACCTGGCGGCGCGCGAGGCGGGGGTCGAACTCAGCGTGCAGAGCCTGCTCGGGCCGATGCGCGAGGTGCTGGCGCAGGGTGCCGACTTCACCCTGATCGAAGGCGCGGGGGGCTGGCGCGTGCCGTTGTCCCATCATGCCAACCTGTCGGACCTGGCGGTGGCCTTGCGCTTGCCGGTGATCCTGGTGGTGGGGGTGCGCCTGGGCTGCATCAACCATGCCTTGCTCAGTGCCGAAGCGATCGCCCGGGATGGCTTGCAACTGGCGGGATGGGTCGCCAACATCGTCGATGCGCGGACCTCGCGGCTGGAGGAGAACCTCGCCAGCCTGGCCGAGCGCCTGCCGGCGCCATGCCTGGGGCGGGTGCCGAAGCTGAAGATGGTTTCGGCGGAGGCGGTGGCGGATCATCTGCAGCTGGATCTGCTGGATTGAAGGGGGCCTTTCGCAGGCAAACCACGCTCCTACAGATAATCCGCGCATTTTGTTGTTGTCTATTGGGAAGCCCATTGCCATTAGCGTTTTTCAACGGCATTTTCCGCCCGGCTCTGCTTCAATAGGCCACTGTATTGCCATCTACGTGTTCAGCTTTTCTGGAGTGATGAAATGGAAATCTCGGGCAGTTCCGCATTCTATGCCGGCCTGGGCGCCATTCAGGCCGGGCAGCAGCGGGTCGACCAGGCCGCCGGCCAGATTGCCAACACCACCGTGGAGCGCGCCGCCACCAGCCAGTCCAGCGACTTCCAGGCCGAGCGCCTGCGTTCCGTCGATCGCAGCCAGCAGATGGACCTGGCCACCGCCAGCGTCGAACAGGCCATGGGCAAGCACCAGGTCGAACTCGGTGTCAAAGTGGCCAAAGCATCGGACGAAATGCTCGGTACGCTGATCGACACCTACGCCTGAGACACGCCGTCTCACGCCTCATCTTTTCCGAATAGCCTTTATTCTTCAGCGCTTTGGCCGTTGCGGCCGGCGTTTGCCTGCGCGTCTTTCAGACTTCTCCTCACTTTCTACCGCGTATGGACGATGGCAAAAGCGCCATCGGCAGGGTGCTTGACAAGCACCAGGCGTAAACGTATGTTTCAAACAACTGTTTGACCGAAAGCCGCCTAGAGCTGGTCGGTGTGGTCTCTCTACCCTAACCAGGATTCATCAGCAGAGGTTCATCGCTATGCCTGATTACAAAGCCCCCTTGCGTGATATTCGTTTCGTCCGTGATGAACTGCTCGGCTATGAAGCGCACTATCAGAGCCTGCCGGGTTGCCAGGACGCCACGCCGGACATGGTCGACGCCATCCTCGAAGAGGGCGCGAAGTTCTGTGAACAGGTACTGGCCCCGCTGAACCGCGTCGGTGACCTGGAAGGCTGCACCTGGAGCGAGTCGGGCGTGAAGACCCCGACCGGCTTCAAGGAAGCCTACAAGCAGTTCGTCGAAGGCGGCTGGCCGAGCCTGGCCCATGACCTCGACCACGGCGGCCAGGGCCTGCCGGAGTCGCTGGGTCTGGCGATCAGCGAGATGGTCGGCGAGTCCAACTGGTCCTGGGGCATGTACCCTGGCCTGTCCCACGGCGCGATGAACACCCTGTCCGCCCACGGCACCGCCGAACAGCAGCACACCTACCTGACCAAGCTGGTTTCCGGCGAGTGGACCGGCACCATGTGCCTGACCGAGCCACACTGCGGTACCGACCTGGGCATGCTGCGCACCAAGGCCGAACCCCAGGCCGACGGTTCCTACAAGATCACCGGCACCAAGATCTTCATCTCCGCCGGTGAACACGACATGGCCGACAACATCGTCCATATCGTCCTGGCTCGCCTGCCCGACGCGCCGGCCGGCACCAAGGGTATTTCCCTGTTCATCGTGCCGAAGTTCCACGTCAACGCCGAAGGCGGCGTGGGCGAGCGCAACGCGGTGACCTGTGGCTCCCTCGAGCACAAGATGGGCATCCACGGCAACGCCACCTGCGTGATGAACTTCGACGCGGCCACCGGCTACCTGATCGGCCCGGCCAACAAAGGCCTGAACTGCATGTTCACCTTCATGAACACCGCTCGCCTGGGTACCGCGCTGCAAGGCCTGGCCCACGCCGAAGTGGCGTTCCAGGGTGGCCTGAAATACGCTCGCGACCGTCTGCAGATGCGCTCGCTGACTGGCCCGAAAGCCCCGGACAAGGCGGCTGACCCGATCATCGTCCACCCGGACGTGCGTCGCATGCTGCTGACCATGAAGGCCTTCGCCGAAGGCAACCGCGCCATGGTCTACTTCACCGCCAAGCAGGTGGACATCGTCAAGTACAGCCAGGACGAGGAAGAGAAGAAGAAGGCCGACGCACTGCTGGCCTTCATGACTCCGATCGCCAAGGCGTTCATGACCGAAGTCGGCTTCGAATCCGCCAACCACGGCGTGCAGATCTACGGTGGCCACGGCTTCATCGCCGAGTGGGGCATGGAGCAGAACGTGCGCGACAGCCGTATCTCCATGCTGTACGAAGGCACCACCGGCATCCAGGCCCTCGACCTGCTGGGCCGCAAAGTGCTGATGACCCAGGGCGAAGCGCTGAAGGGCTTCACCAGGATCGTGCACAAGTTCTGCCAGGCCCAGGAAGGCAACGAAGCCGTCAAGGAATTCGTCGAGCCGCTGGCCGCGCTGAACAAGGAGTGGGGCGAACTGACCATGAAGGTCGGCATGGCTGCCATGAAGGATCGCGAGGAAGTCGGTGCCGCTTCGGTGGACTACCTGATGTACTCCGGCTACGCCTGCCTGGCCTACTTCTGGGCCGACATCGCTCGCCTGGCCGCCGAGAAACTGGCCGCCGGCACCAGCGAGGAAGCCTTCTACACCGCCAAGCTGCAGACCGCGCGCTTCTACTTCCAGCGCATCCTGCCGCGTACCCGCACCCATGTGGCGACCATGCTGTCCGGTGCCAACAACCTGATGGCGATGGACGAAGAGCATTTCGGCCTGTCGTACTGAGTCATCTGCTGCACTGAAAAACGCCTGCCCTCACCGGCAGGCGTTTTTTTTGTGTCGCAAATGTGGTTCTAGGAGCAGGCAAGCCAGCTCCTACTGCCGTTAAATAAATTGGCGCCAGAAATTTATCTATTCATGTGCATTGTCGATACAGTGGAGGCACAATGACATTATCGATCTGCTGGATCGGAGAGTTCTCTTGTTTCGTTTTTCCGCTGTACGACTGAGTCACTTCCTGCCGGGTCTGTTCCTCCTGATCTCGGGGCTGGCGGCCGCCTACGTGCGCGACCTGTCGGTGTTCTTCACCTCGCTGTTCAACGTCTTGCCGACCCTGGTGCTGCTGCTCGGCGGTGCCTACTGCGCGGTGTATCGGCGTCAGCGCGAGCTGTTCCTGATGATCACCGTGTACATCGCCTACTACCTGCTCGATACCCAGACCGACTTCTACCGCGACCACGGCCGGGTGCGCGAGGACGCCGCGGTGGTGTTCCATCTGGTCTGCCTGCTGCTGCCGATGCTGTTCGCCCTGTTCGGCGCCTGGCAGGAGCGCACCCACCTGTTCCAGGACATGGTGGCGCGCTTCGCCGTGCTGCTGGCGGTGGGCAGTGTCGCCCTGGGCCTGGAGCAGAGCTACCCGCAGGTGCTGCTGGCCTGGCTGGCGGAGATCCGCTGGCCGGCGCTGCATGGGCAGTGGATGAGCCTGATCCAGATGTCCTACCCGATGTTCTTCCTCGCCTTCGTCGTCCTCGTCGCCCAGTACCTGCGCGAGCCGCGGCCGTTGCATGCGGCGCAGATCATCGGCCTGGTCGGCATCTTCTGGATGCTGCCACAGACCTTCATCCTGCCCTTCACCCTGAACATCATGTGCAGCCAGGTGATGCTGATGATCGCTGCCGCGGTCTCCCACGAGGCCTACCAGATGGCCTTCCGCGACGAGCTCACCGGCCTGCCCGGTCGCCGCGCGCTGAACGAGCGCATGCAGCGCCTCGGGCGCAACTATGTGCTGGCGATGACCGACGTCGATCACTTCAAGAAATTCAACGACACCCACGGCCACGACGTCGGCGACCAGGTGCTGCGTCTGGTGGCGAGCAAGCTGTCCAAGGTCACTGGCGGCGGGCGCGCCTATCGCTACGGCGGCGAGGAATTCGCCCTGGTGTTCGCCGGCAAGACCCTCGAGGAGTGCATTCCCCATCTGGAAGCGGTGCGTGAAATGATCGCCAACTATGCTATCCAGCTGCGCAACCAGGAGAACCGTCCGCAGGACGACCAGCAGGGGCGCCAGCGTCGCGGCTCGGCGGGGGCCAACAGTGTGTCGGTGACCATCAGTATCGGCGCCTGCGAACGCCAGCCCGAGCATCGTTCACCCGACGAAGTGCTGAAATCCGCCGACCAGGCGCTCTACAGCGCCAAGGGCGCGGGTCGCAACTGCGTGATGGCTCACGGGCAGAAGGAGCGGCGCGGGGCCATGCGGGTGGCGTGACCAGAGGTGACCTGGCAGTCTCTTGATGACCCTATGTGTCTAAAAAGTTGTTCGGTTACACTCGAGACCTTACGTAACGGTCCCGCAGGGACTACCCACGATCCAAGGTGTGAGAGGTTGCCATGGCTGACTATAAAGCGCCGCTGCGCGATATGCGCTTCGTCCTCAATGAAGTCTTCGAAGTCTCCAAACTGTGGGCAGTCCTGCCCGGACTGGCCGAAGCGGTGGACGAAGACACCGCCTTGGCGGTGCTGGAAGAGGCCGGCAAGGTCACCAGCAAGACCATCGCGCCGCTGAGCCGCGCCGCCGACGAGGAAGGCTGCCACTGGGACAACGGCGTGGTGCGTACCCCGGCCGGTTTCGTCGAGGCCTACCAGACCTACGCCGAAGGCGGCTGGGTCGGTGTCGGTGGCGACCCGGTGTATGGCGGCATGGGCATGCCCAAGGTGATCTCGGCCCAGGTCGAGGAAATGGTCAACTCGTCGAGCCTGGCCTTCGGCCTGTACCCGATGCTGACCGCCGGCGCCTGCCTGTCGATCAACGCCCACGCCAGCGAAGAGCTCAAGGAAAAGTACCTGCCGAACATGTACGCCGGCGTCTGGGCCGGTTCCATGTGCCTCACCGAGCCCCATGCCGGTACCGACCTGGGCATCATCCGTACCCGCGCCGAGCCGCAGGCTGACGGCAGCTACAAGGTCAGCGGGACGAAGATCTTCATCACCGGCGGCGAGCACGACCTCACCGAGAACATCATCCACCTGGTACTGGCCAAGCTGCCGGATGCCCCGGCCGGGCCGAAGGGCATCTCGCTGTTCCTGGTGCCGAAGTTCCTGGTCAACGCCGACGGCAGCCTGGGCGCGCGCAACCCGGCCAACTGCGGTTCGATCGAACACAAGATGGGCATCCTGGCCTCCTCGACCTGCGTGATGAACTTCGACGAAGCCACCGGCTACCTGGTCGGCGAGCCGAACAAGGGCCTGGCGGCGATGTTCACCATGATGAACTACGAGCGTCTGGGCGTCGGTATCCAGGGCCTGGCCTCGGCCGAGCGCTCCTACCAGAACGCCGTGGAATATGCCCGCGACCGTCTGCAGAGCCGCGCGCCGACCGGCCCGCAGGCCAAGGACAAGGCTGCCGACCCGATCATCGTCCACCCGGACGTGCGCCGCATGCTGCTGACCATGAAGGCCCTGAACGAAGGCGGCCGGGCGTTCTCCACCTACGTGGCGATGCAGTTGGACACCGCCAAGTACAGCGAAGACGCCGCCACCCGCAAGCGCGCGGAAGACCTGGTGGCGCTGCTGACGCCGGTGTCCAAGGCCTTCCTGACCGATGTCGGCTTCGAAACCACGGTACATGGCCAGCAGGTCTTCGGCGGCCACGGCTATATCCGCGAGTGGGGCCAGGAGCAACTGGTGCGTGATGTGCGCATCACCCAGATCTACGAAGGGACCAACGGTATCCAGGCCCTGGACCTGATGGGTCGCAAGATCGTCGGCAGCGGCGGTGCCTTCTACAAGCTGTTCACCGATGAGATTCGTCAGTTCACCGCCAGCGCCGGCAGCGAGCTCGGCGAGTTCGTCAAACCGCTGAATGCCGCCCTGGACGATCTCGACAGCCTGACCGCCTGGGTGCTCGACCGCGCCAAGGGCAACCCCAACGAGATCGGCGCCGCGTCGGTCGAGTACCTGCACGCCTTCGGCTACACCGCCTATGCCTACATGTGGGCACTGATGGCGCGCACGGCGCTGGACAAGCAGGGCGAGGACAGCTTCTACGCCAGCAAGCTGGGTACCGCGCGCTTCTACTTCGCCCGTCTGCTGCCGCGTCTGCAGTCGCT
Source organism: Pseudomonas sp. zfem002 (assembly GCF_032621685.1). Lineage (NCBI taxonomy): Bacteria > Pseudomonadati > Pseudomonadota > Gammaproteobacteria > Pseudomonadales > Pseudomonadaceae > Pseudomonas > Pseudomonas sp. zfem002. The sequence continues at coordinate 53,885 of NZ_JAVYJH010000006.1, forward strand.
GTCCGCCTCGGTGAAAGCGGGCAGTGAATCGCTGTATCTGCTGGATGCGGAGCAGTTCTGAGGTGAGGGCGTCATGTAAGCATTTGCTTACATGACGTGGTGACTTTTAGGCTCTTCCCGAAAATTGGATCCACAGTTAATCTTTCTCACATGGACGAAGCGCAGGACGCGCAAAGTACATCACAAGGACGGAATTAAGGAGACCTGCCCAGGATGGCGGGGCGAAAAGGAAGTCAAAGGGAAACAGTCTGTAAAACCCCGCTTCGGCGGGGTTTTCTTTTGCCCGCGTTTTTATCCGAGCACGTCCAGCGGTGAGACACCCATCTGCCGCGGGTCGATCTCTTCCTCCAGCAGGGTCCGCAGCAACTCCACCGAAGCCTGCTGGCGCTGCGCATCGCGAAACACCAGGCCCACCTTCAGCGGCACCCGGGGTTCGCTCAGCGGTTTCCACAGCAACTGCGCATCTGCCGAGGCTTCCTGCGCCCGGCCCGGCAGCACCGTGGCCAGCGAGGTGTGCGGCAGGCTGTCGAGTATCCCGCCCATGTTGTTCATCTCCGCCTGTACCTGCGGGCGCCGTCCCAGGTTGGCCAACTGGCCCTGCCAGATCTGGCGTACCTGGAATTCCTCGCCCAGCAGGATCATCGGCAGTTCGGCGGCCTGTTTCAGCGAGACCTTCTTGAACTCGCGCAACGGGTGGGTGTGCGGAATCACCACCTGCAGCTCGTCCTCGTACAGCAGCAGGCCATGCAGCCCCGGCTGGCGTGGCGGCAGGTAGCTGATGCCGATATCCAGGCTGCCATTGAGCAGGCGCCGTTCGATCTCCAGTCCGGAAAGCTCGTAGATCTGCACCACAAGATGCGGCTGCGCCTTGCGCACACGGTCGAGCAGTTGCGGCACCAGGCTCGGCCGCACGGTCTGCAGCACGCCGATGGCCAGGGTGCGCAGGGCCTGGCCCTTGAAGTTGCGCAGGGCGTCGCGGGCGCGCTGCATGCCGTCGAGCAGGGGCAGGGCGTGGTTGTACAGGGTATGCGCGGCCAGGGTCGGCAACAGGCGTTTGTTGCCGCGCTCGAACAGGCTGACGTCGAGGCTGTGCTCCAGTTGGCGGATCTGCTGCGACAGCGCCGGCTGGGACAGGGACAGGCGTTCGGCGGCGCGGCCGACATGGCCTTCCTCATACACCGCGACGAAATAACGCAGTTGGCGAAAATCCATAAGGCTTACTTATCGAAAATGCTCGAAAAACGAAATGGCCGCAAGGGCCCGGCGCGCCTACTCTACGCCCGTATTCACAAGGTTTACAGGCCCAGAGGGCGCGATGAACAGCGTACATGTGGATGGCGTTTACATAGGCAAGGCTAAAAATCTCGGTTATGGCTTGATGACCGATATCGATAAGGAAGAGGTTGCGCGACGGCTGTGGTTATGGCCGCAGGGGCTGGGAAGCGACGAACACGGCGACCCACGTTTCCATACCGGCCCGGAACGGGCCCTGCACCACTATCCGGCCGAGCACTACGCCTGGTGGCGGAAACGTTATCCACAGATCGCCTGGCAGGCCCCGGCCTTCGGCGAGAACCTGTCGACCCACGGTATCGACGAGCACGACGTGTGCCTGGGCGACCTGTTCCGCTGGGGGGGCGCGTTGCTGCAGATCAGCCAGCCGCGCTCGCCGTGCTATCGCCTCAGCCATCGCTGGGGTCTGCCGGAGCTGCCGCAGTTGGCCCAGGACAGCGGGCGCTGCGGCTGGTTCTACCGGGTGCTGAAGCCCGGCTTTGTCAGCGCCGACGAACCGTTCGAACTGATACAGCGCAGCTATCCGGGCCTGACCGTGGCCTGGGCGCTGCACGCTTTTTACCGTGAACCTCTGGAGCATGCGGGTTTGAAGAAACTGGTGGATTGTCCGGCCCTGTCGTCACGCTGGCGCGATATCGCGATCAAGCGCCTGCGCACCGGCCGGATCGAGGACTGGAGCGCCCGTCTGCTCGGCCTGCCGCTGGAAGGACTGCGCGCATGAACCTGTTCAACCTCAGACGCCAGGCGGCGCCGATTGTCGAGCAAACGCCGGTGCCGGCCGACCCCGTCGATCCGCTTTCGCGGGACGGCCTGATGCCCGCGACCCAGCGCGCCGAACAGCTGTTCGTGCGTGGCCAGGGCTCCTGGCTGTGGGACAGCGAAGGCCGCGCCTTCCTCGATTTCACCCAGGGCAATGCGGTCAACAGCCTAGGCCACAGTCCCAAGGCGCTGGTCCAGGCCTTGAGCGGGCAGGCCCAGGCCCTGATCAACTCGGGGGCGGGCTTTCACAACCGTGGTCACCTGAAGCTGGTCAACCTGCTGTGCCAAAGCACCGGCAGCGACCAGGCCCACCTGCTCAACAGTGGTGCCGAGGCCTGCGAGGGCGCGATCAAGCTGGCGCGCAAATGGGGCCAGCGGCATCGCAACGGCGCCTATCACATCATCACCGCCAGCCAGGGCAGCCACGGGCGTAGCCTCGGCGCCCTGTCGGCCTCCGACCCGCTGCCGTGCAATCGCTGCGAGCCGGGCCTGCCGGGCTTCAGCAAGGTGCCGTTCAACGACCTGGCGGCGCTGCACGCGGCGGTGGATTCGCGCACCGTGGCGATCATGCTCGAACCGATCCAGGGCGAAGCCGGGGTGATTCCGGCGACCCGGCATTACCTCAAGGGTGTCGAACGCCTGTGCCGCGAGCTGGGCATCCTGCTGATCCTCGATGAGGTGCAGACCGGCATGGGCCGCTGCGGCGCCTTGCTGGCCGAGGAAACCTACGGGGTGCGCGCCGATATCCTCACCCTCGGCAAGGGCCTGGGCGGCGGCGTGCCGATCGCCGCGTTGCTGGCCCGCGGTAGCGCCTGCTGCGCCGAAGCCGGTGAGCTGGAGGGCAGTCACCACGGCAATGCGCTGATGAGCGCCGCTGGCCTGGCCGTGCTGGAGACCGTGTTGGAGACCGGGTTCTTCGAGCAGGTTCGGGATGCCGGGTGGCACCTGCGCGACGGCCTCAGCCGTCTGGCCGGCCGCTATGGCCTGGGTGAGGTGCGCGGCCAGGGTCTGCTCTGGGGCCTGGAGCTGCCCGAGCCGCTGGCGGCGCAGGTGGTCAGGGCGGCGCTGCAGGAAGGCCTGCTGCTCAACGCACCGCAGCCCCATGTACTGCGCTTTTCGCCGGCGCTGACCGTCAGCCACGGCAACATCGACGAAATGCTGCTGCGCCTGGCCCGGGCCTTCGCCCGTGTGCACACCGCGCAACTGAGCCGCCAGCGCCGCTCGTAACGAATCTGACGAACCGTCTCGCGTGTCTGCGCGTCGCCCCGGGCCTGTTGTTTTTGGCCTGGGGCGTTTTTTTTGCAGGAGGAAACAAGCGGAACCGTCGAGGGTGGGCCAGAGTCAGAACAGGAACATCAACTTGGGAGCGTTTCCATGGACCTGATCCGCATCATCTTCGCAATCCTGCTGCCGCCGCTGGGGGTGTTTCTGCAGGTCGGCTTTGGCGGGGCGTTCTGGCTGAATATCCTGCTGACCCTGCTGGGGTATATCCCGGGGATCGTGCATGCGGTGTACATCATCGCCAAGCGGTGAGGTGTATCGGGACCGCTTTGCGGTCCTTCGCGGGCAAGCCACGCTCCTACTACTCGCGATCCAGCACTTTGCGATAGAACTTCCATTCCTCTTCCAGCGCATGCGCCAGGTTCTCCGCCATCCTGAAGCCATGCCGCTCCGTCGGATAGAAATGCCCCTGGGCCTCGACGCCATTGGCCTTCAATGCCCTCAGCATCGCGCGCGTCTGCTCCGGCACCACCACCGCATCCAGCTCGCCCTGGAAGAAGATCACCGGCACGCGGATATTCCCCGCATGCAGTAACGGCGTGCGTTCGCGGTAGCGCTCGGCGTCGCGCTCGGGATCGCCGATCAGCCAGTCCAGGTAGTCGCCTTCGAACTTGTGGGTGGCCCGAGCCAGTGCCTGCGGATCGCTGACCCCGTACAGGCTGGCGCCGCCACGGAACACATCCTGGAACGCCAGGGCGCAGAGCGTGGTGTAGCCACCGGCACTGCCGCCACGAATGAACGCCTGGTACGGATCGATCAAGCCTTCAGCCGCCAGATGCAGTACCGCCGCACAGGCGTCTTCCACGTCGATCTCGCCCCAGCGCAGGTGCAGCGCCTGGCGGTACGCGCGGCCGTAGCCGCTGCTGCCGCGATAGTTGAGATCGGCCACGGCGAACCCGCGCTGGGCCCAGTACTGGATACGCGGATCGAGCACCGGATAGCAGGCCGAGGTCGGCCCGCCATGGACGAAGACGATCAGCGGCGCCGGCTTGCGACCGCTCATCGCCGGATAGAAGAAGCCATGGGCCTCGCCATCCCCACTGGGGTAACTGAAACCGCGCGGCCGACTGATACGCTCGGCGGGCAACGGCGCCACGCCCCCCGCCAGCACCTGCACGGCATGATCGCGGCGGTCGATGGCGATCACCGCCGCCGGCAGGACTGGCGACGCGGCGATGGCGTAGATGAAGTCGCGGTCCAGATCCAGGCAGCGCAAGCGGCTGTAGTCGCTGACGAAGGCCTCAAGCTCGCCATCGGCCTTGCGCAGGCCGAGGCGCGAGAAGCCGTTGTCGAACCAGGTGGCGAGATAGCCCTGATCCACCGGCCGCCAGGTGCTGGCCCCCAGTTGCCAGGGCGCCGCGGCATGGTCGGCAGGCGCGGCCGGCAGCGCCTGCCAGCCTTGCGCGGTTTCGCCCCAGGGTTGCCAGAAGCCGTTCAGGTCGGACAGGCAATGCAGCCGACCCTCGGCATCGAAGCGCGGTTGCTGCAGGGACTGCGCCGGGCCGCTGTCGCCGGCGATGCAGCGGGTTTCGCCATCGGCTTCGCGCACGTACAGGCGGGTCGCGGTCCAGGGCTGTTCGGGGCGGCTCCACTCGATCCAGGCCAGGCGCCGGGCATCGTCGCTCAGGGTCGGCGAGGCGTAGAAATCCGCGCCTTCGGCCAGCACCTCGCGCCCCTGCTCGGTGATCGCCACCAGGCGGTGCGTGGTGCCGCTTTCCTCCACCGCCAGCACGCGCCCGTCGGCCCAGAGCAGATCGCCATAGCGGCGTTCGCCTTCGCTCAGCGCTTGCGGCTGGCCACCGTCCAGGGTCTGTCGATACAACTGCTGGTCCGCCTCGTTGACGAACACCAGGCCGTCATCGCTCAGGCAGAAGGAGCGCCCGCCATATTCGTAGACCCGGCTGCGCACGCTGAAGCCGTCGGGGGTCAGGCAGCGGGCCTGGCCGTCGCGCCAGTGCCAGATCCGGCAGGCGCCGTCGCGGGGCCGGAATTCGTTCCAGAACAGGCCGTGCCGGCCCACCTGCAGGTCAGCGAAGTCGGTGCCGGCCGCGACGGCCTGTTCGGCGCTGAAGCGCTCAGCCGCGGGCGATGAGTCGTGAGTTGCGGTCATTGCGGAAGGTCATCTCCTTGATGGTCAGGGCGGCGGTTTCGGCCTCCTCCCTTGTCGCGAGGATGATGCCATGGTCCGCCGATTTGCCGCATACCGGGTCGGCCTTGCTGGCGTCTCCGGTCAACATGAAGGCCTGGCAGCGGCAGCCGCCGAAGTCCCGTTCCTTCTCGTCGCAGGAGCGGCACGGTTCCGGCATCCAGTCGTAACCACGATAGCGGTTGAAACCGAAGGAGTCGTACCAGATGTGCTGCATGCTGTGCTCGCGCACGTTGGGGAACTGCACCGGCAACTGGCGGGCGCCGTGGCAGGGCAGGGCGGTGCCGTCCGGGGTGACCGTGAGGAACACGCTGCCCCAGCCGTTCATGCAGGCCTTGGGCCGCTCTTCATAGTAGTCCGGGGTGACGAAGATCAGCTTGCACGGATTGCCTTCGGCCTTGAGCCGCTCGCGGTACTCGTTGGTGATGCGTTCGGCTCGTTCCAGCTGCGCCCTGGTCGGCAGCAGGCCGACCCGGTTGAGGTGGGCCCAGCCGTAGAACTGGCAGGTGGCGAGCTCGACGAAGTCGGCCTCGAGGGCGATGCACAGCTCGATGATGCGGTCGATGCGGTCGATATTGTGCCGATGGGTGACGAAGTTGAGCACCATCGGATAGCCCTGGGCCTTCACCGCCCGGGCCATTTCCAGCTTCTGCGCGAAGGCCTTCTTCGAGCCGGCCAGCAGGTTGTTCACCTGCTCGTCGCTGGCCTGGAAGCTGATCTGGATATGGTCCAGGCCCGCCTTGCGGAAGGTGGCGATCTTCTCCTCGGTCAGGCCGATGCCGGAGGTGATCAGGTTGGTGTAGTAGCCCAGGCGGCGGCCTTCGCCGATCAGCTCGGCGAGGTCCTGGCGCACCAGCGGTTCACCGCCGGAAAAGCCCAGCTGCGCCGCGCCCATCTCGCGGGCCTCGGCCATCACCTTGAACCACTGCTCGGTCGTCAGTTCCTTGCCCTGTTCGGCGAAGTCCAGCGGGTTGGAGCAGTACGGGCACTGCAGCGGGCAGCGATAGGTCAGCTCGGCCAGCAGCCACAGGGGCAGGCCGACCTCGGGCTTGCCGGGTTGCTCACTCAAGGGTGATCCAGTGTTCGGCACGGGCCACCTCCATGAATTGCTCGATATCGTCAGGCAGTTCCGGAACGCCGGGGAATTTCTCGTCGAGCCGGGCGATGATCGCCGCCACGTCGCGCTCGCCGTCGATCAGTTCGCCGATCAGCGCCGCGCTGTCGTTGAGCTTGATCATGCCCTCGGGGTAGAGCAGCACGTGGGCCTTCTGTGCCGGCTCGTACTGGAAGCGGTAGCCGGGACGCCAGCGCGGCGTCAGGTGGCGGTCGAAGCTCATAGCGCGATCCCCTTGTGCCAGACCCTGTCGCTGGTGACGCTGTGGTAGGGCGGGCGGTTGAGTTCGTAGGCCATGCTCATGGCGTCGAGCATGCTCCACAGGATGTCCAGCTTGAACTGGAGAATCTCCAGCATACGCTGCTGGCCTTCCGCGGTCGTGTAGTGCTGGAGGGTGATGCTCAGGCCGTGCTCGACATCGCGCCGCGCCTGGCTCAGGCGGGTGCGGAAATAGGTGTAGCCGGCCGGGTCGATCCACGGGTAATGCTGCGGCCAGGTGTCGAGGCGCGACTGGTGGATCTGCGGGGCGAACAGTTCGGTCAGCGAGCTGCTGGCCGCTTCCTGCCAGCAGGCGCGGCGGGCGAAGTTGACGTAGGCGTCTACGGCAAAACGCACCCCGGGCAGCACCAGCTCCTGGCTGCGCAGCTGGTCCGGGTCCAGGCCCACCGCCTGGCCGAGGCGCAGCCAGGCCTCGATGCCACCGTCCTCGCCGGGGGCGCCATCGTGGTCGAGCAGGCGCTGGATCCACTCGCGGCGCACTTCCCGGTCCGGGCAGTTGGCGAGGATCGCCGCGTCCTTCATCGGGATGTTCACCTGGTAGTAGAAACGGTTGGCGACCCAGCCCTGGATCTGCTCGCGGGTCGCGCGGCCTTCGTACATCGCCACATGGTAAGGGTGGTGGATGTGGTAGTAGGCGCCCTTGGCCCGCAGGGCCTGTTCGAATTCGGCGGGGGACAGCGGTTTCGCGTCGCTCATGACCACTCCTAGAGTTCGATGCTCATGCCGTCGAAGGCGACTTCCACGCCACGGCGGTCCAGCTCGGCGCGCTCGGCCGAGTCCTCGTCGAGAATCGGGTTGGTGTTGTTGATATGGATAAGCACCTTGCGCTGGGTCGGGAAGCCTTCGAGCACCTCCAGCATGCCGCCGGGGCCGTTCTGCGGCAGGTGACCCATTTCGCTGCCGGTGCGGGTTCCGACGCCGCGGCGCTGCATTTCGTCATCGTCCCACAGGGTGCCGTCCACCAGCAGCACGTCGGCGTCGTGCATGCGTTGCAGCAGGCTGGCGTCGACCTTGCCCAGGCCCGGGGCGTAGAACAGTCTGCCGCCCGTGCGCAGGTCTTCGACCATCAGGCCGAGGTTGTCGCCGGGGTGTGGATCGAAGCGGTGCGGCGAGTAGGGCGGCGCCGCGCTGCGCAGCGGGAAGGGGCTGAAACGCAGGTTCGGGCAGGCTTCGATGACGAAGCTGCCGTCCAGTTCGATGCGCCTCCAGTCCAGGCCGCCGTTCCAGTGTTCGAGCATGTTGAACAGGGGAAAGCCGCTGGTCAGGTCCTGGTGGACCATCTCCGTGCACCAGACCTGATGCGGGCAGCCTTCGCGCAGGCTGAGCAGGCCGGTGGTGTGGTCGATCTGGCTGTCGAGCAGGATGATCGCGTCAATACCGCTGTCGCGCAGGGCACGGGCCGGTTGCATCGGGGCGAAGCTCTGCAGTTGCGCGCGGATGTCTGGCGAGGCGTTGCACAGGATCCAGTGCTCGCCATCGTCGGACAGGGCGATGGACGATTGCGTCCGTGCCGAGGCGCGCAGGCTGCCGTCGCGAAAGCCCTTGCAGTTGGGGCAGTTGCAGTTCCACTGCGGGAATCCACCACCGGCGGCGGAACCTAGAATCTGGATGTACATGGCTGGCTCCCGCCTCGTCCGAAAATGAAAACGCCCCGGATGATCGGGGCGCAGTACCGCGAAAAGACTCAGCGATTCGCGAAGTACATGGTCACTTCAAAACCGATACGCAGGTCAGTGTATGCAGGTTTGGTCCACATGGGATTACTCCTTCCGGATAGGTGGGGCGGGGGACAGCTACTCATTTAGTCCCCCCTGCGGGGTGACGGTTCGGATAGCCAGGATTGCGCTATCTTACAAGATATTTTTTAACTGAATGGTTAAACCTGTCGGAAAGGTCTTTTACCGTGGTCGTAAAAATCAGCGGCAGTCGGCGCCGTTGGCGAGGATCAGCCAGTGCCGTTCGCTGGCCAACTGCGCCCAGGCCCGGTCGATGGCCGCCTGGTCGACCTGCAGAATGGCATCGGCCAGGGCCTCAAGGCGGGCATCGGCATTCCCCGCCAGATGCGCTTGCCACAGCCATTCGGCGACTTCCGCATTGCCCATGACCGGCTCGCTGAATTGCCCGGCCAGGGCCTCGCCGGCGCTGGCCAGCACGGGGGCGGGGCGGGCGAAGAACGCGCGCAGATGGCCGAGGATCTCGCCGTGGTCGGCGCTGGGCGACTGCACGCCGAACATCAGGCCGTTGTGGCCCTGGATCTGCCGATAGGTGCTGAACACCGCATAGCCCAGTTGCAGTTCGCTGCGCAGGCGCTGGTAGAACGGGCCCTGGATCAACTGGGCGAGCAGGCGCCAGGTGGCTTCTTCATGAGCGGGGACCGGATTGAACAGCAGCAGCGCATGCTCGCCCACGGCTTCGCCCTGGCAGTGCCATCGGCCAGGTTCGAGGACGGGCGCGCGGGGCTGGGCCGGTACAGCGGAAATCGACTGCAGCAGATGACCGAGGACATTCTGCGCCGCCGCGTCGAAACCCGTGGCCAGTGCGGTCCAGCCACCGCTGGTGGGGCTGGGCAGGTGATGAGCGAGCTGCTCCATCAGTTGCCGAATCGGGATCAGCGCGGGCGTATCGCCGGGGCCAGCGGCCGGCGGCTGTTCCAGCATCGCCAGTGCCTGCCCGACGACCGCCAGCACCGGCGCGGGGGCTCCGGCGCAACGCAGTTGCCAACTGTCGGCGGCGCGGTTCCATTGCAGTTCCACGGCGGCACGGCGGGCGCGTTCGATCAGGGGTTTCAGGACGTCGCGCAGGTGCTCGGCGGGTGTGTCGTACTGCCAGCGGATATATAGCGCGGCGTATTGGCGCGAGGCCGGCAGCACCGGGCTGATGTTCAACCCGGCCGGTACGGCAACGGCTGCGAGCGACGGTACGAGCGCCGCCAGCAAAGGCTCCGGTTCGGGCAGTCGCCACGGCTGGCGGGACACGCCCGGATGCGCGATGACCTGCGTGCTCGGCGGCAGCGCCGTGCTGTCCCGCCGCGCCAGTTCGAGGGCGCTGGCACTCAGCTCGCGTGCCGCTTGCAGGCGCTGATATTCCAGGCGCAGGGCGTGCTGATCGGCATCGCGGAAGAACGCCAGCCAGTCGCGCAGCAATGCTTCGACCTCACCTGCGTCCGCCGTAGGAGTCAGCTTCACCTTCGCATGCAGCAAGGCCTGCCCGGCAAACTCATAGAGTGAGGCAAAGCTGAAATCCTCCAGCCAGCCACGCTCGCGCAGTTCGGCGACCAGGCCGCCAGGCCGGCCGTCGGCAATCCAGGTGGCGAGGTACTCGATGGCTGCCGCGGCACCTTCCGGCAAATGTTCGTGGGCCAGCAGCAGGTCCAGTTGCCCATCGATCCGCGGCGCTTGCAGCGGGCCGTCGAGCAACGGTGGCGGAGTCTCCTGGGCGACGCGCCCGCCCGCCGCGAAGAGCCCGCCATACTGCTGCGCCAGGCGCTCTAGCTCCTCCAGCGGCTGTGGTCCGCTCAGGCTCAGCAGTATCTGCCCGGCCTGATAGAAGCGCTGATGAAAATCCCCAAGCGCCAGCTGAAATGCCGGCTCGTCCACGGGCAGAGTGTCGCGGTTGCCGGCATGGAAGCCGCTCAGCGGATGCTGCGCGGAGACGCTGCGCAGCAGCGCGTACTGCCGCTGCGCCTCGGCATTGGCCGACCAGGCGACCCACTCGGCATGGATCACCTCGCGTTCGGCGCGCTGCCGCTCCAGGGTCAGCAGCGGATGGGCGAGCATGTCGCACAGCCGCTCCAGCGCGCCGGCCATGGCAGTCAAGGGCACCTCGAAAAAGAACTCGGTGCAGCGCTCGCGGGTGCTGGCGTTGAGCTGTCCGCCCTGGCGCTGGACGTAGCGCATCAGTGCCTCCCCGCAACTGTGCGCTGACGTCGTAGGAGCTGGCTTGCCTGCGAAAGGACCGCGCAGTGGTCCCTGATTGCGCTGAGGTCCGGGACCGCTGCGCGCTCCTTTCGCAGGCAAGCCAGCTCCTACGGGGGCGGCGTGCGCCTCATCTACCGGGAAGCGCGTCGTGCCGAGGAAGAACAGGTGTTCGAGAAAGTGTGCAAGGCCGGGATAGGCCAGCGGTGCGTCATGACTGCCGGCCTCGACCCGCAACAACGCCGCACAGCGCTTCAGGTGAGGCGCATGCAGCAGCCTGACCCGCAGGCCGTTGCTCAGGATGAGATGCTGGGAAGTGTGGGACATGACGGCTCCGATACGCGCGAACCGCCATGCTAGCGGATAACCTACCCCTGTGGCGCGTCGTGCAGCTCGGCGCGCAGGTCCTGCAGGTAGGGGGTGCTGGCGCGGCCTTCGTGGACCCGTTGCAGGTCGAGGTCGGCCGAGAGCATCGCGTCGTCGCGTCCGGCCATGGCCAGGAGGCTGCCGTCCGGACCGACGATGCTGCTCTGCCCGCAGTAGCGGATCTCGCCCTCGGCCCCGCAGTAGTTGGCGTAGACCAGGTAGCACTGGTTCTCGTGGGCACGGCTGCGCACGGTGACCTGGCAGATGAAGTCGTAGGGCTCCATGTTCGCCGTCGGCACCAGGATCAGCTCGGCGCCGTCCCTGGCCAGGCGCCGGGCGTTCTCCGGGAACTCGATGTCGTAGCAGATCAGCATGCCGACCTTCCAGCCATTCAGCTCGACCACCGGGAAGTGGTTGCCGCCAGGGCTGAACATGGCCCGGTCGAGCCCGCCGAACAGGTGGGTCTTGCGGTAGTTGGCGAGGCTGCGCCCGTGGCCGTCGATCAGTTGCACGCTGTTGTACACGCGGCCGTCGTCGGCCTGCTCGGGATAGCCGTAGACGATCGCCAGGCGGTTGGCCTGGGCGATTTCCACCACGCGCATGGCCGAGGGGCCGTCCTCGGCTTCGGCCAGGCGTGCGACGGCTTCGCTGCCGATGTTGTAGCCGCTGAGGAACATCTCCGGGCACACCAGCAGCTCGGCGCCGCGGGCGGCGGCGAGCTGGGCCTGATGCTGCAGGCGCTCCAGGTTGCCGGGAACGTCCAGCGGCTGCGGCGAGCCCTGGTAGAGGGCGATACGCATGGCGAATCTCCTGTCAGTCGGCCAGGGCGATCGGCCCGATCTCGTCGAACACATCGCCCGGGCCCGGGTTGTCGGGGTGGGTATGGCCACCGAAGTGCTTCATGATGCCCCAAACCGCGTTCAGCGAGGTCTGCACCGCGCCTTCGACCCATGCCGGCGTCCAGGATACGTCGTCCCCGGCGATGAAGATGCCGCGCTGCTCGGCGGGCATGTCCTGCTGCATGAAGTGGGCGTACATGCGCTGGTTGTAGCGATAGTGGCCGGGCAGGGCGCCCTTGAAGGCGCCAAGGAAATACGGATCGGCCTCCCACGACACGGTGATCGGGTCGCCGATGATATGCCCGGCGATGTCCACTTTCGGGTAGATCTTCTTCAGTGCGTCGAGGGCCAGCTTGACGCGCTTCTCCACCGGGTGCGGAAGCATCTTCAGGGCATCGCTCATCCACGAGTAGGACAGGCAGATCACCCCCGGCTTGTCGTCGCCGTTGTCGAACAGGTAGGTGCCGCGGGTGAGGCGGTCGGTGAGGGTCATGCTCATCAGGTCGCGGCCGGTTTCCGGGTCCTTGTCCTTCCAGAACGGGCGGTCGACCATGACGAAGGTCTTCGACGACTGCATGTAGCGGGTGCGGTCCAGGGCCATCCACATCTTCTGCGAGAACAGCGATTCCTCGCATTCGATCTGGGTGGTCAGCAGCCAGCTCTGGCAGGTGGTGAGCACCGCGGCGTAGTTGCGTGTGTCGCCCCAGTTGTCGGTCACCGCCAGGCTGCCGTCGGCGTTGCGCGCGATGCGCTTGACCCCCGGGCGCGGCGCGCCACGGTGCAGCGAGGCCAGGCTGGTACCTTCCGGCCAGTGGGCGCAGCGCTGCGGCACGTGCTTCCAGATGCCCAGCGGCACCTGCTCGACGCCGCCGACCACGAGGTGCTGGTGATCGTCGCAGTTGGTCATCACCACGCGGAAGATTTCCAGCATCGAGTTGGGGAAGTCCGAGTCCCAGCCGCCGGTGCCGAAGCCGACCTGGCCGAACACTTCGCGGTGCAGGAAGCTCAGCTTGGCGAAGGATTTCGAGGTGGCGACGAAGTCGTAGAAGGTGCGGTCGTCCCACAGCGGCACCAGGGTGTTCCACAGTTCCTTCAGACGCGGGACGTCACGGTCGCGGATCGCCTGCTGGATATCACCGAAGCGCGCGCCGTCCTCCAGGGCATCGGCCCAGGCGTCGGCGACTTCCTGGAACAGTTTCGGCAGGTCGGCGATCTTCTCCGCGTAGTAGGTGCTGCCTTCCAGGTCGATCACCGTGCTGCCCGACGCCGGGGTCAGCGGGTTGGGAAACGGCCTGGTTTCCAGGCCCAGTTTGTCGACGTAGTGGTAGAACGCCGTGGACGACACCGGAAAGCGCATCCCGCCCAGTTCCGCGACGATGCCGTCGGTGCCGGCGAAGGCCTGCGAGCGCAGGCGCCCGCCCATCTTCGAGGCCTCGTAGACCACCGGCTTGAGGCCCAGCTTCATCAACTCGTAGGCCGCCACCAGCCCGGCGATCCCGGCACCGACGATCGCGACTTCCTCGCCATGCCGCGCGGCGGGAATGCTGCCCAGGCCGGCGGGGTGCTCGATCCAGTCGTCGAAGGCGAAGGGGAAGTCGGGACCGAAGATGGTGATGGGTTTCTTGCCGTCGGCGGGGTGGCGGTTGTTCTTGTTCATGATTGACCTGGCCAGGGGGCTGCGCGGGAGGCGGAGCCTGAGTATAGGAAATGCCTGGGGGTCAATTTTAGAGAGGGGTGTGTTCGTAATTAAGATGCAGAGTGTCGTCGTTTTGTGGTGTTTTTGGTCATTGTGACAAGAGATGGATGCATAGTGACATTGAGGGCCTCATCGCTGGCAACGCCAGCCCACAAGGTTCAGCGGTGAGGCCATCACGTCATACCGGCTGCCCGCGATCCACCTTGCTGCTGAGGATGATCGACGTCGTGGTCTTCTCCACCCCCTCCAGGCTGCCGATCTGGTCGAGCAACTGGTCCAGTTGCTCCGGCGACTCGCTGCGCAACCACGCCACATAGTCGAACTCGCCACTCACCGCGCACAGCTGCTGCACCTGCCCCATGGCGCTGAGGCGGCGCACCACCTCGCGCCCGGAGCGCGGCTGCACGGTGATGCCCACGTAGGCCTGCAGGCCGCCGTCGATCACCCGCTGGCCCAGACGCACGCCATAGCCGCTGATGACCTTGGTCTTCTCCAGCCGGGCGATCCGCGACGTCACCGTGGTCCGCGCAATACCCAGCTGGCGGGCGAGGGTGGCGACGCTTTCCCGGGCGTTGATCTGCAGGGCGGCGATCAACTGGCGGTCGATTTCGTCGAGGGCATGGGGGCGGCTGTCGGACATGGCGTTCTCAGGGGCAGGGCGGCTAAGCAGCCCAGTGTACCTTCAAGCCAGTGCCTTGAAGCAGTGCTCCGGCCCCGGAAACACCCCGGCGCGCACGTCGCGCGCGTACTCGCCGAGGGCCTGTTCTATCGGTCCCTGCAGCTCGGCGTAGCGCTTGACGAAGCGCGGCTGGTACTCGCCGAACAGCCCCAGCAGGTCCTCGGTCACCAGCACCTGGCCGTCACAGGCCGGCGAGGCGCCGATGCCGATGGTGGGAATCGCCAGTTCCTCGCTCAATGCCCGCGCCAGGGGCTCGGCGATGCCTTCCAGGACCACCGAGAAGGCCCCGGCCGCCTGCATCGCCAGCGCATCGCGGCGCACCTTCGCCGCGCTTTCGGCATCCCGGCCCTGGGCCCTGAAGCCACCCTGGGCATTGACCTGCTGCGGCATCAGGCCGATATGCGCCATCACCGGAATGCCACGCTGGCACAGGTACGCCACGGTCTCGGCCATTTCCTCGCCGCCTTCGAGCTTGAGGGCCTGGGCACCGGTATCGCGCAGGACTTTCGCGGCGTTCATGAAGGCCTGCTCCAGCGAGGCCTGATAGCTGCCAAATGGCATGTCCACCACCACGCAGGCGCGCTGCGCACCGCGCATCACCGCCTGGCCGTGGGCGATCATCATGTCCAGGGTCACGCCGAGGGTGCTGGGCATGCCGTACAGGACCATGCCCAGCGAATCGCCGACGATGATCAGGTCGGCGTGGGCATCCACCCAGCGCGCCATCGGCAGGCTGTAGGCGGTCAGCGCAACCAGGCTGCCGGCGCCCTTGCGCTGGCGGATGGCGGGAATGCTCAGGCGGCTTTGGCGAATCTGCGTGCTCATGACAAGACTCCTGTTGTTCAACGAGACGCGAGGCAGGCTAACATCGGCGTTCGTGGCTCACTTGAGCAAAGGGGACGAGTAATGCCGCACAAGAGCCAAGACGCTGTACCCCCGGTACCCGACTACCTGGCGCGCCCGGTGCAGGGGCGCATGTTCGATATTCCGCCGGGCTACCAGGTGCAGATGCACACCCATGAATGGGTGCAGTTCACCTACGCCAGCGCGGGCATCATGCAGGTGCTCACCGATGACCACAGCTACCTGCTGCCGCCGCAATGCGGGATGTGGATTCCCGCGGGTGTGCGCCACACCGTGTACAGCGAGCAGGTCCTGGCGTTTCGCAGCCTGTATCTGGGCGACGCGGTGCTCCAGGGCTACCGCCGCGACTGTGCGGTGGTGCAGGTGACGCCGCTGGTGCGCGAGCTGATCGACAAGGCCAGCGGCTTCTCCAACGACTATCCCGAGGACGGCCCGCAGGCGCGGCTGCTGCAGGTGCTGGTGGATGAACTGCGCGAGTTGCCGGAGGCGCCGTTCAGCCTGCCGCTGCCCAGCGACCCGCGCCTGCGGCGGATCACCGATGCCCTGCAGGTGGCGCCGGAAGACGGCCGCACCATCGAGGAGTGGGCGCAGCAGGTCGGCGCCTCGCGACGCACCCTGGCCCGGCTGTTCCAGGCCCAGACGCAGCTGTCGTTCCAGTCCTGGCGCCAGCGCCTGCGCCTGCTCGCAGCCTTGCCGCTGCTGGCCCAGGGCGGCAGCGTCACGGCGGTGGCCAACGAGCTGGGCTACGACTCGGTGTCGGCCTTCATCGCGCTGTTCCAGCGCCATTACGGCACTACCCCGGGCGCCTGGGCAGCACGCCTGGCTTAACGCAGTGGCATGGCCACCGGGCGCAGCGGCGCCGAATCGCCGCCACGGATCTTCAGCGGGCCGCCGATGAAGGCGAACTCGTAGACCTTGTCCCGGGCCAGCTCGTCCAGCGCCACCAGTTCCATGATCGGCACGCCTTTCTGCGCCAGCAGGTAACTGTGCAGCGGCACGTAGTCGTCGGCGACCTCGGACGGGAAGGCCTCGAAGCTCAGGTTGTCGGCACCGAGGATCATCGCCTTGCCGTCCTCGACGAGAAAGCGCGCCGCGTCCAGGCCCATGCCCGGCGACTGGCGCATATAGGCCTGGGGCTGTTCGTAGAGTTTCATGCGGCCGGTGCGGATCAGCACGATGTCGCCCCGCTGCAGGCTGGTGTTCTGGCGCTTGAGGGCGCTCTCCAGGTCCTCGCGGGTGATGCGGTAGTCGTCCGGGAGCATGTCCACGCCCTTGGCCGCCGCCACGTCGATCAGCACGCCACGGGCCACCAGCGGCGGGAATTTCTCCACCCCGGTCTTCTTCCAGCCGCGGTCGCCGAGGTGCTCGTCGGCGCTGAAGCCGTTCCAGATCTTGCCGTCGATACCGAAGTGGTTGAGGGCGTCGATATGGGTCCCTGTGTGGCCATACATGGAGAAGGCGCTGCCGGTGTAGCTGCGCAGTGCGTTCATCTCGTGGCCGACGCCGAGCGGGTCGTCGACCACTGTGCCGCGTGGCGTGTGGGTCATCCAGAACTGGTAGTGCGGGTCGCCGGCGGCCTGCCAGCTGGGCATGCCGATGTAGTACTCGGTGGCGAGGTCGTAGACCTTGCGCGCATCGACCCGCGACATCACCGCGGCGCGGGATTTGTCGGTGATCAGGTTGAGGCGGCCGATCTCGTCGTCCGGGCCCCAGGGGCTCACGCCGACCTTGGCGGGTTCGCCAGCGTGGGCGGCGGCGCTCAGGGCCAGGGCCAGCAGGGTGGTGATCAGCGGGGTTTTCATCGGCAACGCTCCTGTTTCGCGAGTGCCCGGGCACCGGCGCCGCTGGCGCGCGAGGCGGCCACGGCGGTGGGCGAGGGCGGGAAAGTGAGGCTGCGTCGGGCCCGACGGAGTGTGCCCAGTCTAGGCCTGAGGCCCGCTGTGATTAAGGCCCCGGCAGTGCAGGGATATTTCGCTCAGGGTTGATAATCCCGAGCCATGGAGAGGGGCAGGTGGTCGGCCAGGTAGTCGACGAACGCGCGCACCCGCGGCAGCAGGTGGCGGCTGGTGGGGTAGACGGCATAGACCTGGCGCGGGGTATCCGGGTGATCCGGGAGTACCTGGACCAGGCGCCCGCAGGCCAGCGCGGGATCGGCGAGGAACGAGGGCAGCCAGCCAATCCCTGAACCGGCGATCAACAGTTCACGCAGCATCAGGCTGTTGTTCACCGTTACCCGGGCACCCAGGGTGGGAGCGGCGGGGGCTTGCTGGCTCAGGCTGTAATGCAGTTGCGCGTGGCCTTCCAGCTCGGCGAGCGAGGCGGGATGGCCGTGCCGTTCGAGGTAGGCGGGGGCGGCGCAGAGTACCTGGCGCAGCGAGCCCAATTGGCGCGCGATCAGCGAAGAATCCGGCAGCGCCGGGGCCAGGCGGATCGACACGTCGAAGCCCTGGCTCACCGCCTCGACCAGGCGATCCTCCATCACCAGGTCCAGCTCCACCCCGGGATGCTCGCGCAGGAAACCGGCGAACAGCGGCGCGAGGGTGCTCAGGGCGAACGACAGCGGGGCGTTGACCCGCAGCTTGCCGCTGACTTGGCGCGATTCCTCGTGGACCGAGCGCTCCAGTTGCTCCAGTTCATCGAGCAACTGGCAGCACCGCGCGTAGTAGGCCTGGCCGGTCGCGGTCAGGCTCATGCGTCGAGTCGTGCGCTGCAGCAGCACCGTGCCGAGGTGGGCTTCCAGGGTGCGCAACTGCTTGCTCAGCCCGGCGGCGGAAAGGTTGAGGTCGTCGGCGGCCTTGCCCAGCCCGCCGAGTTCGACGATGCGCCGGAACGAGCGCATCAGGGTAAAGGTGTCCATGCCGCCATCCCTGTTGATGAGGCGGGCTATTTGATCAGATCCGCAAGCGCGCGACGACCAGGCTGAGGTCTTTGGCCAGGCACGACAGTTCGTTGCTCGATGTACTGGTCTCGATGGCGACTTCGCTCTGGCGGCAGTCCGTGTGAGATCGGGCTTCTATAGTTGTATGATAACCAAACACTTTTTTGGCCCTGCCAGAGCGTCACCAAGGTGAATCAGGGTAAAAATCGCCATTTTGCACCGTGAAAAGAGGACGAACGGTAGATAGAAGTCTGATGACTGGTGGTTAATCCGCATTTCCGGGACTAGTCATCGTACAACTTGTACGATAACCTACCTCTCACTTGCCTACCCCTCCCTGCTTCTCAAGCGCCACAGGATGCCTACAACAATGACTCCACAAGAACTGCGCTCCATCCTCTCCCATGGCCTGCTGTCGTTCCCTGTCACCGACTTCAACGCCCAGGGCGACTTCAATCCCGCCGGCTACATCAAGCGCCTGGAATGGCTCGCACCCTACGGCGCCAGCGCGCTGTTCGCCGCCGGCGGCACCGGTGAGTTCTTTTCCCTGGCCGCCAGCGAATACAGCCAGGTGATCAAGACCGCGGTGGACACCTGCGCCGGTTCCGTGCCGATCCTCGCCGGTGTCGGCGGCGCCACTCGCCAGGCCATCGAATACGCGCAGGAGGCCGAGCGCCTGGGTGCCAAGGGCCTGCTGCTGCTGCCGCACTACCTGACCGAAGCCAGCCAGGACGGCGTCGCCGCGCATGTCGAGGCCGTGTGCAAGTCGGTGAACATCGGTGTGGTCGTCTACAACCGCAACGTCTGCCGTCTCAATGCCAGCCAGCTGGAACAACTGGCCGAGCGCTGCCCGAACCTGATCGGCTACAAGGACGGCCTGGGCGATATCGAGCTGATGGTGTCCATCCGTCGCCGCCTGGGCGATCGCTTCAGCTACCTGGGTGGCCTGCCGACCGCCGAGGTATATGCTGCGGCCTACAAGGCCCTGGGCGTGCCGGTCTACTCCTCGGCGGTGTTCAACTTCGTGCCGAAGACCGCGATGGACTTCTACAACGCCATCGCCCGCGATGACCACGCCACCGTCGGCAAGCTGATCGACGACTTCTTCCTGCCGTACCTGGAGCTGCGCAACCGCAAGGCCGGCTACGCCGTGAGCATCGTCAAGGCCGGCGCGAAGATCGCCGGCTATGACGCCGGCCCGGTGCGCACCCCGCTGACCGACCTGAGCGCCGCCGAGTACGAGATGCTCGCCGCCCTGATGGACAAGATGGGTCCGCAGTAAGCCAGACCCCGCGGCCTGCCAGATGCCGCACCCCGGAGCGGAACCCCCGCTCCGGCTACCGCTCATGACCCCGCACAAAAATAATTAGTGGGAGTACTTTCAGATGCACGCGACTAAAAAGACGCATGTCCGCTATCTGATCCTGTTCATGCTGTTCCTCGTGACCACGATCAACTACGCCGATCGCGCCACGATCTCCATCGCCGGCTCCAGCCTGCAGAAAGACCTCGGCATCGATGCCGTCACCCTCGGCTATATCTTCTCCGCCTTCGGCTGGGCCTATGTGCTCGGGCAGATCCCCGGCGGTTGGCTGCTGGACCGCTTCGGCTCGAAGAAGGTCTACGCCTTCAGCATCTTCACCTGGTCGCTGTTCACCGTGCTGCAGGGCTTCGTCGGCTACATGCCGGTGGCCAACGCGATCATCGCCCTGTTCATGCTGCGCTTCCTCGTCGGCTTCGCCGAAGCGCCGTCGTTCCCGGGCAATGCGCGTATCGTCGCGGCCTGGTTCCCCACGGCCGAACGCGGCACTGCCTCGGCGATCTTCAACTCCGCGCAATACTTCGCCACCGTGCTGTTCGCGCCGCTGATGGGCTGGATCGTCCATGCCTGGGGCTGGGAGCACGTGTTTATCGTCATGGGCGTCCTCGGTATCGCCTTCTCCCTGGTCTGGCTGAAGCTGGTCTACAACCCCAAGGAACACCCGATGATCGGTGCCCAGGAACTGGCGCACATCGAGCAGAACGGCGGCCTGGTGGACATGGACAAGCCGCGCGCCGGCGGCAACGGCGGACCGAAGTGGGGCTACATCAAGCAGCTGCTGTCCAGCCGCATGATGCTCGGCGTCTACCTCGGCCAGTACTGCATCAACGCCATCACCTACTTCTTCCTCACCTGGTTCCCGGTGTACCTGGTGCAGGAGCGCGGCATGTCGATCCTCAAGGCCGGCTTCATCGCCTCGCTGCCGGCGATCTGCGGCTTCATCGGCGGTGTGCTCGGCGGCATCATTTCCGACCACCTGCTGCGTCGCGGCAACTCGCTGACCTTCGCGCGCAAGGCGCCGATCGTCATCGGCCTGCTGCTGTCCACCTCGATGGTGATCTGCAACTACGTCGACGCCGAATGGATGGTGGTCGGCATCATGGCCCTGGCGTTCTTCGGCAAAGGCCTCGGCGCGCTGGGCTGGGCGGTGGTCTCGGACACCTCGCCGAAGCAGATCGCCGGCCTGTCGGGCGGCATGTTCAACACCTTCGGCAACATCGCTTCGATCACCACGCCGATCATCATCGGCTACATCATCAGCGCCACCGGCTCGTTCAAGTGGGCCCTGGTGTATGTCGGCGCCAACGCCCTGGTGGCGGTGTTCAGCTACCTGGTGATCGTCGGCCCGATCAAGCGCATCGAACTGCGTGACGCGCCACAGGACGACGCCACCCCCGCGCCGTCTGCCAAGCTGGCCGACTCGCGCAACTGAAACACCCACGCGGCGCCCGGCCACGGCTGGGCGCTGGCGGATGAACAAAGCCTGGGAACCCACAAGAAGGTCACCACCATGCAGTTGATCGAAACTTCCGACTCGCCCCGCTATGTCCGCCTGCATGACGATGACAATGTCGTGGTGGTGGTCAATGACGGCGGCCTGGGCGAGGGTGCCCGCTTCGCCGATGGCCTGACCCTGGTCGAAGGCGTGCCGCAGAGCCACAAGGTCGCCGTGACCGATATCCGCGAGGGCGAACCGGTGCGCCGCTACGGCCAGATCATCGGCTATGCCCTGGAGGACCTGCGCCGCGGCAGCTGGGTCAAGGAGAGCCAGCTGGCCATGCCGGCGGCGCCGGAGCTGGACAGCCTGCCGCGCTGCGACGCGGTGCCCGCTGCGTTGCCGCCGCTGGAGGGCTTCACCTTCGAGGGCTACCGCAACGCCGATGGCACCGTCGGAACGCGCAATATCCTCGGCATCACCACCACCGTGCAGTGCGTCACCGGTGTGCTCGATCATGCGGTCAAGCGCATCCGCGACGAGCTGCTGCCGAAATACCCCAATGTCGACGACGTGGTCGCCCTGACCCACAGCTACGGCTGCGGCGTGGCGATCAATGCCCGCGACGCCTATATCCCGATTCGCACCGTGCGCAACCTGGCGCGCAATCCCAACCTGGGCGGCGAGGCGCTGGTGATCAGCCTGGGCTGCGAGAAGCTGCAGGCCGGCCAGGTGATGCACGACAACGATCCGTCCGTCGACCTCAGCGAGCCCTGGCTGTATCGCCTGCAGGACGCCAGCCTCGGCTTCGTCGAGATGATCGAGCAGATCATGGCCCTGGCCGAAGCGCGGCTGATCAAGCTCGACCAGCGGCGCCGCGAGACCGTGCCGGCCAGCGAGCTGATTCTCGGCATGCAGTGCGGCGGCAGCGATGCCTTTTCCGGCATCACCGCCAACCCGGCGCTGGGCTACGCCGCCGACCTGCTGGTGCGGGCCGGTGCCACGGTGCTGTTTTCCGAGGTGACCGAGGTGCGCGATGCCATCTACATGCTCACCTCCCGCGCCGAAACGCCGGAAGTCGCCGAGGCCCTGGTGCGCGAGATGGACTGGTACGACCGCTACCTCGAGCGCGGCGAGGCCGACCGCAGCGCCAACACCACGCCCGGCAACAAGAAGGGCGGGCTGTCGAACATCGTCGAGAAATCCCTGGGTTCCATCGTCAAGTCCGGCAGCGGCGCCATCCAGGGCGTGGTCGGTCCGGGCGAGCGCGTCCAGCGCAAGGGCCTGATCTTCTGCGCCACGCCGGCCAGCGACTTCGTCTGCGGCACCTTGCAACTGGCGGCGGGGATGAACCTGCACGTCTTCACCACCGGTCGCGGCACGCCCTACGGGCTGGCCATGGCGCCGGTGGTCAAGGTCTGCACCCGCAGCGAACTGGCGCAGCGCTGGCCCGACCTGATCGATATCGACGCCGGCCGCATCGCGACCGGCCGCGCCACCATCGAGGAGCTGGGCTGGGAGCTGTTCCACTACTACCTGGACGTCGCCAGCGGGCGCAAACAGACCTGGGCCGAGCAGCACAAGCTGCACAACGACATCACCCTGTTCAACCCGGCGCCCATCACCTGATCCCGCGAACATCACTGTCCCCGTAGGAGCGAGCTTGCTCGCGAAGGCCTGCGCAGCAGGCCCCGATGGCGACTCAAATCCCACTTCTCCCCGGAGCCCCTCCCATGCCTGAGATCCTCGGCCACAACTTCATCGCCGGCCAGCGCAGCGCCGCTGGTTCGCAACGCCTGCACAGCCTCGACGCCAGCAGCGGCGAAGCGCTGCCCTACAGCTTCGCCCAGGCCACCGAAAGCGAAGTCGACCAGGCCGCCCGCGCCGCCGCCGCCGCCTTCGGCGAGTACCGCCAGCTGGCTCCGGCCCGTCGCGCCGAATTCCTCAACACCATCGCCGCCGAACTGGATGAGCTGGACGACAGCTTCATCGCCACCGTCTGCCGCGAAACCGCGCTGCCCGCGGCGCGCATCCAGGGCGAGCGCGCACGCACCAGCGGGCAGTTGCGCCTGTTCGCCCAGGTCCTGCGTCGTGGCGATTTCCTCGGTGCGCGCATCGACCTCGCGCTGCCTGACCGCCAGCCGCTGCCGCGGGTGGATATTCGCCAGATGCGGATCGGCGTCGGCCCGGTCGCGGTGTTCGGCGCGAGCAACTTCCCGCTGGCATTCTCCACCGCCGGTGGCGATACCGCCGCGGCCCTGGCGGCCGGTTGCCCGGTGGTGTTCAAGGCCCACAGCGGCCACATGGCCACCGCCGACCTGGTGGCGTGCGCGATCCAGCGCGCCGCCGAGCGCACCGGCATGCCCAAGGGCGTGTTCAACATGGTCTTCGGCGGGGGGGTGGGCGAGTGGCTGGTCAAGCACCCTGCGATCCAGGCGGTGGGCTTCACCGGTTCGCTGAAGGGCGGCGATGCCCTGTGCCGCATGGCGGCCGAGCGTCCGCAGCCGATTCCGGTGTTCGCCGAGATGTCCAGCATCAACCCGGTGATCGTGTTGCCGGGGGCGCTGGCCAAGCGCGGCGAGGCGATCGCGCGCGAGCTGGCCGCTTCGGTGACCATGGGCTGCGGCCAGTTCTGCACCAACCCGGGCCTGGTGATCGGCGTGCAGTCGTCGGCGTTCAGCGAATTGCTCGACAACCTCGGCCAGCACCTCGACCAGCAGGCGGGGCAGACCATGCTCAACGCTGGCGGTCTGCGCAGTTATGTCGCGGGGCTGGAGCATCTCCAGGCTCATGCCGGCATTCAGCACCTGGCGGGCCAGGCGCAGGAAGGTGCTCAGGCGCGGGCACAGTTGTTCAAGGCCGATGCGCGGCTGCTGGTGGAGTCCGATTCGCTGCTGCAGGAAGAAGTCTTCGGGCCGACCACGGTCGCGGTCGAAGTGCGTGACGACGAGGAACTGCGTGCCGCGCTGCTGGGCCTGCGCGGCCAACTGACCGCCACCCTGATCGGCGAGCCGCAAGACCTGGAAACCTTTGCCTGGCTGGTACCGTTGCTGGAGGAGAAGGTCGGGCGGATTCTGATCAATGGCTATCCGACCGGGGTCGAGGTGTGTGATGCCATGGTTCATGGCGGCCCCTATCCGGCGACCTCCGATGCCCGCGGGACATCGGTCGGCACCCTGGCCATCGACCGTTTCCTGCGTCCGGTGTGCTACCAGAACTACCCGCAGTCGCTGCTGCCCGAGGCGCTGCGTGACGACAACCCGCTGAACCTGCGGCGCTTGGTCAACGGGCAGTGGAGCAAAGGCGTGATCGGCTGATCAGCCAAACAGAAAGCCCCGCATCGCGGGGCTTTTTTCTGGGGGTCAGGGGCGCAGGTTTTCCTGTTTTTCCGCATCTTCATGGGCCTGGCGCAGCCGCTCGCGGCTGTTGCTCAGGTGCATGCGCATCGCCATCTTCGCCCCTTCGCTGTCGCGCCGAGCGATGGCTTCGTAGATCGCTTCGTGTTCGTGGTGCAGGCGCCCCAGGTAATGCGGCTGGTCGTCGTGGGCCAGGCGGGCCGAGTTCAGTCGGGTCCGCGGAATGATGCTGGTGCCCAGGTGATTGATGATATCGGCGAAATAGTGATTGCCACTGGCCTGGGCGATCTGCAGGTGGAACTGGAAATCCGCCGACACCGCATCCGAGGCATGCGCCGCGCTCTCGTTCAGCTCATCCAGTGCCGCGCGCATCCCGGCCAGCGCCTCGTCGCTGCGCCGTTGCGCCGCGAGTCCGGCGGACTCCACTTCCAGGGCGATGCGCAATTCCAGGACCGCCAGCACTTCGCGCAGGGTGACGATGGTCGCTGGATCGATGCGGAAGCCGCCGCTGTTCGGCAGATCGAGCACGAAGGTGCCGATGCCGTGGCGGGTCTCCACCTGCCCGGCCGCCTGCAGGCGCGAAATCGCCTCGCGCACCACCGTACGGCTCACGCCTTCCTCGGCCATGATCTGCGATTCGGTGGGAAGCTTGTCGCCGCGCTTGAGCTGGCCGCTGCGGATTCGTTCGGTCAGTACCGCGACCAGTTCCTGAGCCAGGCTACGCGGCTTGCGCCGGGGCTGGACCTGTACCTGCTGCTCTGTCATGCCCTGTACATTCACATGGAGAAAACAGCGCTCATCATAGCTGATGCAGTTGTACGATCACATGGCTGGGGTAGGGTTTTGTGGAAAAGAAAAAGCCGCGCATTCGCGCGGCTTTCTTCATGATCTGGTGGGCCCACACGGACTCGAACCGTGGACCAAAGGATTATGAGTTCGCCAATGACACCGTTGCGCCAGGTTTCATTGGGTTACACAAGGAAACGGTACAGTACGCGAAAGTGCAGGGCAATCAGTACGTTAGCGAACGGTACGTTACAGGTAAGGATCTTCGTGCTGTACCGCTAGTGTACCTGGGAGAGTGGCTGGTTTTGTACCGTCGATCCGGCGTCCCTGCCGGCGCTGGTGTCCAGGCCCCGGGCAAAAAGCCGCCCGGGGCCTGGCTCGGCATCCATGCCTCACCAGCTTTGAGCAGCGTGATCCCTGCAAGAGTTTCTACCTCTCAACGGAATTCCCGTCCAGGCAGCGCGCCAAGAGGATCTGCCTTCGGTCGCATACGGGCGTTTCGTTTATTGCGTTTTTCGTTTTTTTCGAATATAAATGCTCTACGTGGCTGCAGCCATGCCTCCACGTTCACTGCTATATCACTGAGTTTTTGGAGAAAACCATGACCACCGCCGACCTCACTCGCACCGTGCTTCCTGATGAGAAGGAAATTGCTGCGGCCGTGGAGTCAAGCCGACAGTTAGCCGCCTTCCTCTCGACTAAGCTGGAAACCCAGCGCATTGAACTGGTGGATGGAGAGCAACAACGTCAGGTAGTTGAACTGCCGACGTTTGCCTTTCGCCTGCTTGGCGAGATTCTCAGTGAGCTTGCTTTGGGAAATGCCGTCAAGGTTGTCCCGATTCATGCTGAGCTGACCACTCAGGAGGGTGCTGATTTGCTTAACGTCTCGCGGCCTCACTTAGTGAAGCTGCTGGATGAAGGTAGGATTCCGCACACAAAGACAGGGCGTCATCGGCGGGTCAAATTCGCCGATCTGATGGAATACAAAGAGCAACGTGAACTCGCTAGCCACTCTGCCCTAGATGAGCTCGCTGCCCAGGCTCAGGAGCTGGGGATGGGGTACGAATGAGGCATTCTCCTTACACGGCAGTTTATGATGCGAATGTCTTGTACCCTGCACCATTGCGTGATTTTTTAATGCGTCTTGCGCTGACTGGTGCGTACCGAGCGCGCTGGTCAGCTTTGATCCATGATGAGTGGAAGCGCAATCTGCTATTGAATCGAACAGATTTAACTGCAGAACAACTGAATCGCACCTCTGAACTGATGGATCAAGCCATACCAGACGCGCTGGTTACTGATTACGAAGCCATTGTTGCGGGGCTTGAGCTGCCAGACCAAGATGATCGTCATGTGCTTGCCGTTGCAATCAAATGCAGCGCTTCCGCTATTGTGACTTTTAATCTCAAGGATTTTCCTAAAGCTTCTCTTGAGCCATTCGGTATAGAAGCGCTACACCCGGACGATTTTATTGCTGATCTTTGGGATCTTGATCAAGCGGCTGTACTGGAGGCCGCTCGACGTCAGCGAGCCGCTTTGAAAAATCCGCCGCATAGTGTTCGGGAATACCTTGATAAACTTCTGCAGCAGAAGCTCCCAGAGACGGTGAAGCTGCTCTCTGACTTCGAGTTCCTTCTCTAAATTTAACAAATAGTTTGCCAGGGCAGAAGTCTAGTCCCAATGTGCAAGGGGCTATACACGATTACAGGATGTATTTATGTCGAAGTCGAAGAAAGAGACTCCGAAAAATCCAGGGTTTGAATCTACAATCTGGATAAATGAAAGCCATATTCTTGAGAGCGCTGCAGCTTTTGGTGATGTCGCCATTGAGCTGGCTAAAATGCTGAGTCAATACGGTGACCCAAGACTGAATGTGGTGTTTACTAACGGGGCGCTTGCCTTGGAGTTGTATTTTAAGGCGCAGGTGGTTGAGCGAGTTTTCGATCCAGCATATTTCGAAATTACACCAGACGGTAATCAGCGGCCAGCGACCGAAAAAGAATATGTTGAGCAGACAAAACCTGTGGTTTCTATTCTGCACAGTCGTCTTCAGGTTCCAAAAAAATATAGAACTCATGAGCTGGTTGAGCTTTTTGTCAATCTCAATGACGAGGTTCAAGATAAGATTGTAGGGTTGATTTCAGGGCGCGTTCCTAGGATTAAATCTAAAAAGGATATGGTGGAGTTTTTAGGTTTAATAAACTGTTTTTTTGTAGATAAGCGCTATGAGTTTGAAGGTTTCATTTCAGGCATTGAGGCGGATAAGATTCACATCTACACTCTTATTCCGCTCTTGCAGGCAATGAAGGAGTCTATGCTAGGGAAGCGTTAAGGGCGACTAGAAATTGAAAGTTTGCTGAAAAGATTGGTGTGAGGCTTATGAATACTCTCCCGCTTACGGATACGATCATCCATGCATTGGCTCAGTTAGTAGACGACTCTGGAAATAATGGAAGCTATCGTGAGCCATCTCATTCTGATATTGAGTTCCAAGTAAACACTGCTGGTCTTTCCAAGCATGATCCAAAGCAGCAGGGGCAGACCATCGGCAAAGCGAAGCGAGTTCGTGCGGTGCTCTACAATGCGATGGAACTACAGCCTGAGGCGGGTTCTCGGTTAGTCGCTGGGCTTCTATCTAAACTCCGAGCCTGTGGTGGTTTTCGCGAGACGTCTGCGAACTACGTTGGCCGTGAGGCCGTGGATAACGCTAAGGCAGCCTTCAACGCAGAGGGCTTTAACCTAGCGGACGATGGGACGGTATCTCCCAAAGTCTTGACCGCCCTTGCCGGAGCGGAATTGACTGATGCTTTGTGGGCTTATGCCCGCCGTGCTCAAAAGGGGGCGGAAGATGCGGCTCTCATAGCGGGTACAGGAAAGGATTTGTTAGAGGCCACCGCAGCCCACGTGCTTATGACTCTTGAGGGGCGCTACCCAGAAAGGGCAAACTTCCAGGGCCTTTTGGGGATGGCCTTCATTGCTCTTGAGTTAGCAGTGCCAGAGATTCCCGAGCAGCCTGGTGAGCCAGCGATTAAGTCGATGGAGCGTGGCCTGTTCACCGCTGCTCTTGGCGTCAATCGAGTTCGCAACAAGCAGGGTGCTGGCCATGGAAGACCTTGGGTGGCCACTCTTTCATCAGAGGAAGCTAAAGCCGCTATTGAGATCGTGGGAACTATCTCAGCGTACTTGCTCGGGAAGTTGTCGAAACGTGAGCGTCGAT
The DNA here is from genome assembly GCF_032621685.1 of Pseudomonas sp. zfem002. Classification (NCBI taxonomy): domain Bacteria; kingdom Pseudomonadati; phylum Pseudomonadota; class Gammaproteobacteria; order Pseudomonadales; family Pseudomonadaceae; genus Pseudomonas; species Pseudomonas sp. zfem002. The sequence continues at coordinate 82,108 of NZ_JAVYJH010000006.1, forward strand.
CGGCCTAGCTACCGACCACCAAACTCGATCGAGAAAGAAGGCTTGTCACAGTAGCTACCGCTGCGAGCGCACAGACAACGCAGCTAAGCGTCGCAATCGGTCGAGGATTGGTGTCGTTCGGAGAGAGCTATCGAACTGACGTTCATTTTTTCTTCGAAAGAACCCATGTGTTTTCGCATCCGAGCTCGATTTTCAGAACGTCGCCTACCGTCCAGCCCAGGGCATCGCAGAGCTCATCGGGTAAGGAGATGATTACGTCGCCACTACCATCATTCGTATGCTCGCAGGCTACTCGCCAGGTATTTTTAGACTCACCTTTGAGGGCAAAGCTGTCCGCATCTTTATCGTTGCTCATGAGTACTGATCTACCTCAGAGGGTCAGAGCCTGCTTCCACGGAACGTTATAAATTTATCCGCACATGTTCCCGAGGATTGGGGCTACGGGTTTGTAATATGGGTCGTGCAGCTCTTACCTCGACAGGACTCAAACCACCGCCTCCCTGCCCAATCTGGAATTGACCATAGTTGCTGGAGGTCTTGTTGACGCAATGGCCTAGTGCGGCCGAGATTTCTTCTTCACTCATCTCGGCCCGCTTCCAGTCGCTGGCCGCGGCATTTCGGAGGTGGTACGGGCAGACTCTGAAGTTCAGCCTCGGCCACAGCTTCTGCCCGGCCGACGACAGCGCTGCACGCCAGTTGGTAGTTTTCTCGATTTCGACAACCGTCTCGATCGCGGCCGGCGCAACCTTTCTGCAGACCTCATAGAGAGCCCTAACCAACGGACTCGGACTCTGATCGACTCGATAGGTGATTTCTCGCCAGGGCTGCCCCTTCTGATTGGTGACCTTTACCCCGTTGTCGACCCGGATAGTCAACAGCCCGCTCTCTTTGGAGAAAATCACTTTGACGCCTCTCTCGAGTTCACCTGGCCGACATCCTGACACTGCCTCCACCAGATATGCCAGTTCGTACTTGCTACCCTCAAGTTGCTTATGCAGTTGATCCCGCCAATTGCTAGGTAAGTATTTTAAGTCAGATCGCTTTGACTTCCGTCTGGCAGTATTTTCGAGAGGACACTGTCCTTTGTGCCTCTCAATGATATTCAAGATTCCAACTACCTCTTCAATTACTTCAGCCTGATATCTAAGGGAGTTTAAATCGCCCGCACGCTGGGCTACGTCTTGACTCCGTAACGCTTCCTGAAGCTGAGTGCGACAACAATGGATTGTGGCGGCCATTCTTCTCCGATATGTGGACTTACTTTGAGTCGCACAGATTGCTGACCATAGCTTCTCTGGATTAGCTCCTTCATCGCCAACCATACGGTTATATTCGCGAACGTAACCATCTCCAGTCGACTGAGATAGACTTCTGGACGGCAACTCCTTCATTCGTTGGCGAGCTGTTCTTATGATCTCGAAAATCTCTTCCAGGGTCTTCATAGCGCCTTCTCCTGTGACCTAACTCGATTGAGCTGGTTGTCTGATGTGCCCCTTTCGCTACGCGAATCGCCGTTCCGGCGACCGGTGCCCACATTCACGCAGCTGCGTGAATGTGATTTCTTTTTAGGTCACTTACGACCTATTCTTTTTAGGTCACTCATGACTCATCGATTTTTAGGTCACATGTGACTTTTTCTTTGTCTTATCCTTGTACAGCTTAAATAAGTTTGCTTGAATACTCTCATCGACTATGCATGGAGACTTTCAATGTCATCCTCCGGATATCAGGTTGGCTTATCTGCTGGTTACGCCCACTCTCGCGCAACCCAAGCGTCATACGAAGCTGTAATTGATGAGTGGCGCTTGCACTCAGAGAATCTGAAACGTCAGGTAAACGCTTTGAATGAGCGTATCGAAATCATGCAAGGTCATTTTGAGGCGAATAACTATGTTTTGCTTCTATTGCTGGAGGAGTTAAGAAAGACCTCTCCTAACTCTCCACTACTGGCAAAGGAAAATAGAGATTCGCTCCGTCAGAAGGCCTTTGATAGATATCTTGAAGATTGCGAATATGAGGGGCAAAGTTCACGCCTCCGGAGATAATTAACCTCCAGGGGGCGGCCCACCCAGCAGTGTGCTGTTGTCTGGCATGCTTCGGCCAGGAGTAGAGTTATCTGGCCCCTTGGAGTGTTTTGCCCCGCCACCCAGACCACCCGCGGCCCCGTGCTTCGTTTCTCTGACACCGGCGACAAACACATCCTGGCCGCTGTCACCCGTGCGCTCTGCGTCGGCTATCCCACCAGTGGAACCATTGCCGATCCAGCGCAAAATATTATCGGGGACCCAATGGATCAAGCTGAACACGATATGGACAACCGTCGTCATCATCACCACATAGATTGCGACGTAGGCAAAGAACGACACGATGCCGGTCATGCTGTCCGCCTGAACTCCGGAGACGACTGACATGAAAGCCGCGTTGATGTAGCCAACGATCGGCTGAGTCAGCAGCATGCCGCCGAGAAGACCAAACAGCATTAATGCCGGCCGCATCACCAGCGAGAGGATCATCATGTAACCCTGCCCAGCGCGACCGACAGCATCGTCTCCGTCAGGGTGGATATGGGCCACGGCAAATAGCGGGGCCGCGATGACCGATTCGAGAACAAGCACGAACCAGTTCACGATCGAGGTCGTCCAGGTGATGAAAGGGATCATCGGGACGTAGGTGCTGAGCGTCACGCCGAAAGCGAACAGCAAAATCAACAACGTGGTGATGATGCCCGAGAGGAACTGGAAGACTGCGCCTGCGTCGAAGCCCACCTTCACCGTGGCTTGTGCTGCCCAGGAGTTTGCGACGCCGGTGGCGGTGGCCATGGCTGCCAGCATCACCTCACCGGTAGTCACGATAGTGTCGCCGAAGCTTTTCATCTGGCTCATGTGGTTGAGGTTGGAGCCGGCAATGCTCTGGGTCATCTGGTTGATAGCCCCCAAGAAGGGAGCGGACATCATCTTCTTGACGTACTCCCAGGCCCCTTCCCCGTCACGAGGCTCGCGCACGTTGGTCTCGGCGTAGTAGGTGTTGCGGACCGAGTCGACGCGGTGCTTGGCATACTCGTCGGCAGTGAGCATCGTATCGGCGTAGGTCTGGAGCGTCTCCTTGGTTTCTTTGTCGACGATGGCAATGGGTTCGGCTGCTGGCAGACCGTTCAGAGTGGACTGCATCACGTCGTTCATCTTGACAATATGATTGTACCAAGTCCCGGCAAACAACCAGCCGCCGTCCTTGGCGGCTTTGAGGAAGTCAGCCGAGGCCCGATCACTTGTCTGCATTACGGCTGTCTTGGCGGCGGCGCGAAGTGAGTTTTCGTAGGTGTTTGCCGCGGCATCGATTACGCCCGGGGCGGGCTTCTGCCCGGCGACAATTTGCCGTGCAATCGGCCGGATATCCTGGATCATCTGCCGGATGGCTTTCGCGTGGGCCGCGAGGATCGGCTCTTTGATGACGTTGGTGTTGCTGTTGCCTTCCGAGGCTTCCCAGGACTGCTTCCAGGTGAGTGCGCCACATACATCGGGGTTCATATACGAGTTGTCGTCAGCTTTCCATTTGTAATCCACGACGGTGTAGCTCGCCTTGTTGTACTTCTGAACCATGTTGATGCCGCCGTAGACCGGAATGGCGTCGGTGATATCGACGTCAATCTCCCCGGTGTTGACGACTTTGCGCGTGGATGCGACTGCCTGTATGCGCGTCGACCGGCCGGAAGCTTCGAACTGCTTGTTCATCGCTGCAGCGCAGACTTCGAACTTCAGGATATTGGCCGCGAGCGGCCTGGAATCGGGGATCAGCGGTCGAGACAGCATGCCGTCCTTGCCGATCTGGTCGACGGCCTGGTTCCAGATCGCGTCTCCTACGCCCACGCCCTGGATCGCGAGCCAGAGCACCATGATCTGTATCAGCGAGTAGCCATGTCCGAGCGGCAACAGCAACGCGCCGCCCGCAGCGGTGCGCAACGGAATCCAGATGTCGCTCATCTTCCGCCCGAGCACCTCGCCGTCCTGAGCGGAGTCCACCGTGCCTTTGACGGTCGTATAGGCAATGAAAAGCATTCCTAAGAACATTACGGCGCCACCGAACACGGACATCATGCTGCCCAGCACGTCCTCGGTTTCGCCGCCTTCCACATTCCCGCCCGAGTGGATGGTACCCACGATGGAGCCGAAAACTTCCTCCAGGAAGTCGACCGATGTGTCACCAGGCGGCGGGGTGAACTGGTTCAGTCCGCCCGAGGAGTCAGCGTGAGCTGTGCCTCCGAAAAGAGCGGCCAGAAGTAGACAAAGCTGCAGCAGCGATTTTTTCATCTGGCTGTCCCCCGCTGTGCTGGCGGTAAAACTAAGGGCACGGCGCTAGCGTCAAACACATAAAGCAACGCATACGGGATGCCGGCGAGCGCATAAAATTGACCCCCACCGGACAAGTACTGTTGCACGGCACAAAGGGCCAGGGCGGCCGTTGAGGGGAACAACCACCAGCCTGGCAATCCACCCCAAGTACGATGTTGCCCGAGGGGAACTGCTAGGTTGGTCAGGAGTAAAATAAGATAAATAATTCTGTGCGTTATACGGCTAAAGCCCGGTGAGCCAAGCCAGCTTATTAGGCCGGGCATGCGAGGATCTCCGCAACTTCTGGGGTTCTGTAGTAAACACGGCGACCAACTTTTACAGAGGTACCATTGAGGCTTCGATAAAAGTTATCGTTTTTGTAACGGGTGAGATGAACGCGAAGAGCTTCTGGAGACTTGCCTAAAAGCTCTGCGAGTTGGGCAGGAGACATCAAAAGTCCAAATTTTTCGACTAGGGCTTCTTCGAATCGACTTTTCATCGGAACGCTCCACAACTTGGGGGGTAAGTGTTGTGGGCTATTTAAATTCGGCGGCTCATATCCGGTCAACTAACGTGGCCTTATGTCTTGTACCGCTAATTTGTTATTTTGGCGTATTGTTGCGTATTTTTTGTTGTTATGTGTTATTGTTTGGCTCTTTTAATTACTCGGGGTTGGCGGTGCGGCGCGCTTATATGAAAAAAAGGTCTAAGAATGGCCTTCCCCATAAGTTTTCACCTTTGCCCCATAAGTATTCACTTTTCACCCCATAAATTTTCACCTTTGCTCCCCATAAGTTTTCACCTATAAAATTTCTACCCCATATCTTTTCACCTTTGGCCCCATATCCTTTCACCTTACGCCCCATAAGCTTTCACCTTAAATTTATAAATATCTTTAAATTCAATGAGTTAGTGAAATTCGGTGGTTTCTTCTGTTTGTATGTTTAAAGAAAAAACAAACAAACAGACATGAGGGCTGGACTAGGATCAGCGGTTGGGGATAAGGTGGCGACGCTGGGCAAGGGTTGCAGCCCTTACTCAGCGCCTAACCCAAAAGATCGGTAAGAGATCCCTAGGCTATGACTATCCTACCAGCTTCGCGTTTTTCACCAAACCTCACCCTGGATTTACTAACGGAAGTCGCACCAGAGCTCGAAATTCTGGAGCGCGAACAGCAGTTAGAACACCTTTCAGAGCTATTACAGCCCGCCCTGGATATCGTCGTTTCTGCATTTAAATTGGCTTCAGTGACCGAAGTGACCGCGCAGGCTTTCCAGTTGTTTCTGAAAGAGCTTGTAATTGCTGCTGGGAGCGAAGGTTAGTTACAAGTCCTGAATAACCCCACCGGATGCTTTTAGAGTGAGGGAAAATGGGAGGAATATCGATGCAGCAGCATTTTTACATCACGCGCGAGGACTTGGCTGCTTTCACACTGGCCCTCGACGTTCGGATTTATGCTGGCCGTGGCTGGCTCCCCCTGGTTCTGAGCGCCAAGACTATTATTGGCGATTCAGTCGTTGCCGCTGTTCGGGAAGACGCAGGAGCGCTACGGATCGAACTAAATCGCTGCAGCCCTCCGCAGCGTGAATGGCTTGCCGAGGTGGAGGCTGCCTCTCGGATGGTTTGTGAAATTTGTGGTAAGCCGGGGCAATTGCGGTTTGAGGGTCTTAAAAATGGCCAACCGGCAGGTTGGCACCGAACTCGTTGTGACGAACATATCGATGATCGATGCGCACACCTCCAAAGGCTTAAAGGGCATGCTTTGCAAGTCGTTCAACCCGGGGGGCGTTTGAAGTGAGCTGGTGAGGCATGGATGCCGCGCCAGGGCCGGGCGGCTTCATGCCCGGACCTGGCCACCAGCGCCGGCAGGGACGCCGGAAAGCAACCTATGGATTTGCACAGGGTTTCTTGCCCTGGCTTAGCAAGAGCCACGAGACCTCTCTCCAATAATTAGTTCTAGCCTGGAATCGCGCCAGGACGACCTTGAGAAGTTCCGCCTCAGGAGGAGGCAGGGCCTCATGGAGTCCACGATACGTCAACAGATCCAGGCCTAACTGTCGACTGGCAAACTTATCTCGTGGCAGCGAGCCTAACGTCTTTCCTCGCTCTAGAAGGCTTTGCTCTAGCTGCTGTAGGAGATCAAGCTTACGTGAGCTCGTTGCTACCCCAGAGGGGTCAAGGTTAGTTTCATGGCAGCACCTTTCATGGCAGCATCTACCATCGATGAACTCCTCGCCTATTGCCTGGCACCGGTCTGCCTCTGTTGGTGATAGCACGGGAGCCAGTAGCTCCAGCTCCTCATGGAACAGCCGGTCGCGACTCATGCTTTCCGTTTTCCCTTTGGACTAGTAATCGCGTCCAGGTCTTTTACCAGATCCTCCGCTCGCAAATGCGTATAGCGCCGCAGCATTTGCATAGATTTATGACCGCTTATGGCCGAAACTTTCTGGTCCGACATACCGCTTTCGACAAGTCGACTCACGGCTTCATGGCGTAGATCGTGAAAGCGCAGATCAGCCATGCCTAGCTTGGCCTTGAGCAGCCCCCATTTCTTTGTGAAAGCGTAGGGTCGGCGTTTACCGTCTTTGCCAGGCTCGCCAAAGAATACGAGGTTGCAATCGGCCGGGCGGACTGGATTATCCAAAGCGGCCTTGAAGGTGTCCGTAGCCAGTTTGGTGAGAGGAACGGTCCGGGCACTATCATTTTTTGTGTCTGACAGGCGCACTACACGCTTTTTCAGGTCGACCTGGTGACAGCGTAGACCTGTGATCTCCGATGAGCGCATGCCTGTCTCCAGGGCGATACGAACGATCCAGCCAAGCATAGGGTTGCTGTGTGTGCTAGCGGCGCTAAGCAGGCGTCGTTCTTCATCGGCTGACAGTCGGCGGTCGCGACCTTCTCCAGGGCTCGGTTTGCGAATATTGAGCACCGGGTTAAATGTCAGTCCGAGCCCCCATTCTTGAATCGCCACGGTATAGAGATGGCTAAGCAAGGCTATCTCGAGGCGCACGGTGTTGTTGCTAACGGGGACGCCACGCTTGCTCAGGGCGCCCAGTCGGGTGTCGCGGTAATTGGCGATAACTTCGGCGGAGAGGGCGGCCAAGGAGTATTTGCCCAGGTGTTCGATCAGCTGCTTGGCCTTGGTTGCCTCGGCTTTCTGCGTGGTGGGCTTTTTACTTGGGGTGACCTCGGCCAGATAGCGTTCCAGTGCTTTCTCAAGCGTTAGGCGCTCTGAGCCGCTGCGCTGGATGTAAACCCCTCGCACCATTTCGTCCTCGGTACGACGTGACCAGTCTTCTGCGTCGCGTTTAGTTCGGAAGGTTTTAGAGTTGGTGGGCCATCCAGTTTTGCGGATGACAGCTTTCCAAGTGCCGGCAGGGGTTTTGACAATTGTGGCCATCTGAGGACTCCAAAGGCGAGCAGACAGAACTGCACTGTACCTAATTTGTACCTTTGGACCATAGGATTATTCGTGAGGCCACACCTCTGGAAAGCACAAAGCCGCGCAGTGCGCGGCTTTGAAGGTGGTGGGCCCACACGGACTCGAACCGTGGACCAAAGGATTATGAGTCCTCTGCTCTAACCGACTGAGCTATAGGCCCCAGTGGTCGCGGATTATATCGAGGGATTCCAGGCAGTGCCATCCGAAAGATCGGAAAGTACTATGCGTAGAAACGACGCGGCGAAGGCATCCGCCGGCAGCGGCAGGCTGACGATGTAGCCCTGGATCTGTTCGCAACCCTCGCTGGCGAGGAATTGCTGCTGGGCGTCGGTCTCCACGCCCTCGGCGATGATGGTCAGTTGCATGCTGCGGCCCAGGGCGATGATGGCGCGGGCGATGGCGGCATCGTTGGCATCGTCGGGCAGGCCGCGGATGAACGACTGGTCGATCTTGAGAATGTCCAGCGGCAGGCGCTTGAGGTAACTGAGGGACGAATAACCGGTGCCGAAGTCGTCGATCGCCAGTTGCACGCCCAGGCGCTTGAGCTGGTGCAGGATGGCCAGGCTTTCCTCGGCCTGGCTCATGATGAAGTTCTCGGTGATTTCCAGCTGCAGGTCGCCGGCCTTGAGCTGGCAGGTCTTGAGCAACTGTTCGATGCGTCGCACCAGCCCCGGCTGGCGCAACTGGGCGCCGGCGAGGTTGACCGACAATGGGCCGAACGCCTGGTACTGGCGCTTCCACGCCTGCATCTGCTGGCAGGCGTGCTCCAGCACCCAGTCACCCAGTTGCAGGATCATGCCGTTCTCTTCGGCCAGCGGAATGAAATGCTCCGGCGGAACCTCGCCAAAGGTCGGATTTCTCCAGCGGATCAGTGCTTCGGCACCCACCAGCTGGCGGGTTTTCAGGCTCAGCTTGGGCTGGAAGTACAGGCTCAGTTCATTGCGATCTATGGCGCGGCGCAGTTCGTGTTCGAGGGCGATGCGTTCGCTGGCCTGGGCCGTGAGGTCGCGGGTGTAGGCCTCGACCCGGTTGCGCCCCTTGGCCTTGGAGCGGTACATGGCCGCGTCGGCGTTGCGGATCAGCGAGGGCACGTCGCTGCCGTCCTGCGGGTACAGGCTGATGCCGATGCTGGCGCTGGAGAAGAACTCATGGTCGCCGGCCTGGAAGGGCGCGTTGAAGCAGGTCAGGACTTTGTGCGCGATATGCTCGGCATCGCTGGCCTGGTGCAGGCCCGGCAGCAGGATGATGAATTCGTCGCCACCCAGGCGGGCGACGGTGTCGATGTCGCGCACCTGCTCCTTGAGCCGATGGGCGATGGCCTTGAGCAGCAGGTCGCCGACCGGGTGGCCGAGGCTGTCGTTGATGTGCTTGAAACGGTCGAGGTCGAGAAACAGCACCGCACCCTGGCGGCTGGCCGCCTGTGGACAGCTCAGCGCGGCCTGCAGGCGGTTCTCGAACAGCGTGCGGTTGGGCAGGCCGGTGAGGGGGTCGTGATGGGCCTGGTAGTCGAGCTTGGCCTGGGCGTGCTTGAGGCTGGAGATGTCGGCGAAGACGGCGACGAAGTGCGTGGTCCCCAGCTCCGGATTGCGCACCGCGCTGATGGTCAGCCAGCTGGGGTACAGCTCGCCGTTCTTGCGCCGGTTGAAGATCTCGCCCTGCCAGTGCCCCTCGGCGTTCAGCTGATGCCACATGGCGGCGTAGAAGGCGCTGTCGTGCTGGCCCGAGGCGAGCAGGCGCGGGGTCTGGCCGAGGGTTTCGGCCTCGCTGTAGCCGGTGATTTCACTGAAGGCCCGATTGACCGCGCTGATGCGCTGGTCGGTATCGGTGATGAGCACGCCTTCGGCGGTGTTTTCCAACACGGTGGCAGCCAGTTGCAGTTTTTCCTGCATCTGGTGGCGGTCGGTGATATCGCGGGCGATGGTCAGCATGCAGTCGGTCCCGCCAATCGGCAGGGGACGTGCCGACAGCTCGCAGAGGCGGATCTGGCCATCGGCCCGGCGCAGGTTGCAGCTGAAGTCGCTGACGAAGCCGTCTTTCTTCAGCAGTTCGAGCATCTGCCGCCGTTCGTTCAGGTCGACCCAGATACCCAGGTCGATGGCGGTATGGTCCAGGGACGACTGGGTGTCGAAACCGGTCAGGCGGCAGAACCCTTCGTTGACCTCCAGCAGCAGGCCGTCGCTCTGGCGTGACAGCAGCATGCCGTCGGGGGAGGCGTGGAAGGCCTTGGCGAACTTCTCTTCGGAAATCTGCAGTTGCCGCTGGGTTTCCTTGAGCTGGCTGATATCGCGTACCGCAACGACCAGCGCCGGGGTGCTTTCCAGGTCGAAGGATTCCGCCGAGATCAGGCCGGTGAACAGCTGCCCGTTGCTGCGCCGGAAGGTCATTTCCAGGTTGCGTACGCTGCCCCGTTGCAGGCGCTCCAGCAGGCTCGGGCCGATACCTTCGACGCCCCAGATATTCAGTTCGGTGGCGGTGCGCCCCACCACCTGCGCGGGGCCCATGCCGATCTGCTCCTCGAAGGTCTCGTTGACCTCCAGTAGGCAACCGTCGCTCAGGCGGGCAATCACCAGGATGTCCGGGCACTGGTGAAACACCGAGGCGAATTTTTCTTCCGACAGGCGCAGGGCCTGCTCGGTGTGCTTGGCCTCGCTGATATCAATCATCAGGCCGCGCATCACCGGTTTGTGGCCGTGCTCGATGAGGCTGACGATATCGCGGATCCACAGGGTCCTGCCGTCGGCGCGGATGACCCGGTAATCGAGGCTGTGATCGCGACCGGCGGCGGTCTCGGCATCGCAGTAGGCCTGGGCCCAGAGGGCGTCATCGGGGTGCAGGATCGAACGCCAGAAGCCGGGTTTGAGCCAGTCGCTCAGGGCATAGCCGAGCAGGTCCTCGGCATGGGGGGAGACGTAGTTGTAGGTGAAATCGTTGGCATCGGCTTCCCAGGCGATGGCCGACAGGCTCTCCACCAGCCCGCGATAGTGGTATTCGCTGCTGCGTAGTTCCTGCTCCAGGGCGATACGCCGGGAGATCTCCGAGCTGAGGCGGCGGTTGGCGCGGATCACGATGGCCAGGACCGCGACCAGGACCAGCAGGCCAGGCAGGCCGTACATCAGTAGGTTGCTCCACAGGGGGCGCTGGTCGAGGACCTTGCCGACCCAGCGCTCCTGGATGCTGCTGATTTCCTCGGGGCTCATGTCGGCGAGCACCTTGTCGAGGATGCCGATCAGCATCTGCTGTTCCCGCGGAGCGCCCATGGCGAGTTGATAGCGATAGGGCGTCTCGCCACTGACGTGCAGGCCTTCGAGTTTGAGCTGGCGCAGGCTCCAGACGCTGGACGCCAGGTCGCCGACGACCGCGTCGACCTCATTGGTGGCCAGGGCCTGCAGGGCCGCGCTGACATTGGGCAGGGCGACCAGGTTGAGGTCTGGGTGCTGGGCGCGCAGCAGTTCATGGGGGGCGTAGTTTTCCACCACGGCGATCTTCAGTCCGTAGAGGTCCTTGATCGAGCCCGGTTGCGGGCCGCCATCATGGGCCAGGATGACGATCGGGAAGTCCAGGTAAGGTCGGGTGAACGACAGGTAGGCCTGGCGTTCCGGCGTGGACATGATCCCCGGCATCAGATCGAGCTGATTGTGTCGCGCTTTTTCCAGGACAGCGGTCCAGCTGACCGGCTCGATCGGTTCGAACTCGATCCCCAAGCGCTTCTCGATCACAGCGATGTAGTCGGCAGCCAGTCCCTGGTAATGGCCTTCCTGGTCTCGGTATTCGAAAGGTGGCCATGAGGCATCAACGCCGAGGCGCAGCCTGGGGTGGGCATCGAGCCAGGTCTGTTCTTCGTCGGTCAGGGTCAGGGCGCCGGCCACTGCGCTCCAGAGGAACAAGAGCGGCAGCAGAAAGGCCGGCAATCTCGGCATAGCGCCCTCGTCGATCTGATGAATAGATTCGAGTGTAGACGGGCATTTCGCCGTCAGGGGAGCAGGTTGGCGGGAGTTTGTCGGCACATAAAGAAAAACCCCGGCGGGTGCCGGGGTTTCTCGTGTTACTCGTCGAGGAAGGAGCGCAGATGCTCGCTTCGGGTCGGGTGACGCAGCTTGCGCAGCGCCTTGGCTTCGATCTGACGGATCCGCTCGCGGGTCACGTCGAACTGCTTGCCGACTTCTTCGAGGGTGTGATCGGTGTTCATGTCGATACCGAAACGCATGCGCAGCACCTTGGCTTCGCGTGCGGTCAGGCCCGAGAGCACGTCACGGGTAGCTTCCTTGAGGCTTTCGACGGTGGCGACATCGATTGGCGACTGCATGGTCGAGTCCTCGATGAAGTCGCCCAGATGCGAATCTTCGTCGTCACCGATCGGGGTTTCCATGGAGATCGGCTCTTTGGCGATCTTCAGTACCTTGCGGATCTTGTCCTCGGGCATCTCCATGCGCTCGCCCAGCTCTTCCGGGGTCGGTTCGCGACCCATTTCCTGGAGCATCTGCCGGGAAATACGGTTGAGCTTGTTGATCGTCTCGATCATGTGCACCGGAATACGGATGGTACGCGCCTGGTCGGCGATCGAACGGGTGATCGCCTGGCGGATCCACCAGGTGGCGTAGGTCGAGAACTTGTAGCCGCGACGGTATTCGAACTTGTCCACCGCCTTCATCAGGCCGATGTTGCCTTCCTGGATCAGATCGAGGAACTGCAGGCCGCGGTTGGTGTACTTCTTGGCGATCGAGATCACCAGACGCAGGTTGGCCTCGACCATTTCCTTCTTGGCGCGACGAGCCTTGGCTTCACCGATCGACATGCGACGGTTGATGTCCTTGATCTCGGCGATGGTCAGGCCGGTTTCGGCTTCGAGGTCGACCAGCTTCTGCTGGCAACGCACGATGTCGGCATCCAGGCGACCCAGGGCTTCGGCCCATTTGGTGCTGCGCTTGGCGAGGTCGCCGCTCCAGGTCTGGTCGACTTCGTTGCTCGGGAACAGACGCAGGAAGTCGGCACGCGGCATGCGCGCGTCACGGACGCACAGTTGCATGATGGCGCGTTCCTGGGCACGCAGGCGATCCAGGGAGCTGCGTACGTGCTCGACCAGGCCTTCGAACTGCTTCGGCACCAGCTTGATCGGCATGAACAGCTCGGCCAGGGCCAGCAGTTCGGCAACGCCTTGCTTGCTGTCGCGGCCGTGCTTCTTCAGGACCTTGGTGGTGGCTTCGAGCTGTTCGGCGACAGCGCCGAAGCGCTGGCGGGCAACTTCCGGATCGGGACCGCTTTCGGTCTCTTCCTCGTCGTCGCCGCTCTCGTCCTTTTCTTCCTCGTCGTCGTCGCTCTCTTCGGCCGCAGCGGCCTTGGTGTCGACGGGCGGTGGCATCTCGGTCGGAGCCGCGATGCTGTCATCCGGATCGATGTAGCCGCTCAGGACGTCGGACAGGCGACCGCCTTCCGCGGTGACGCGATCGTATTCGCCGAGGATGTGTTCGACGGTACCGGGGAAGTGGGCGATAGCGCTCATCACTTCGCGGATACCTTCCTCGATCCGCTTGGCGATTTCGATTTCGCCTTCACGGGTCAGGAGTTCGACGGTACCCATTTCGCGCATGTACATGCGCACCGGGTCGGTGGTGCGACCGATGTCGGTTTCCACAGCCGCCAGCGCAGCGGCGGCTTCTTCGGCCGCGGCTTCGTCGGTGTCGGCTTCGGCCAACAAAAGGGCATCCGCATCCGGAGCACTCTCGAATACGTTGATCCCCATGTCGTTGATCATGCGGATGATGTCTTCCACCTGTTCCGGATCTGAAATATCCTCCGGCAGGTGGTCGTTGACCTCCGCGTAAGTCAGGTAGCCCTGCTCACGACCGCGGGTGATCAACTCTTTGATGCGAGACTGCTGTTGCGCTTTTCCGGACATAACACCCTATCCACTGAAGGTCTTGGCGGGCAAAAAACAAGCCGAGGATTATACCCGAGCATGGACCTCACGCGCCAGTTGAGGTCGGGGTTTGTGCGGGAACATTGCGACTGAGCAGGTCGCGCAGCTGATTTTTTTCCTCTGCGCTCAATTCGCTCTGACGTGCTTTGCGGAGCAGATGTTCCAGGCTGCGCTCGCGTTGGCGAGCGGACAAGCTAGTTATAGTGTCGAAAAACTGTTGTTCAAGGTTGTCGGCATCGATCAGCCATTCCTTTTCCGCCAGTGCCCGCAGCAGACGTCCCTGTTCGGTGCCGTGCCAGCGCGCGATCAGCTGTAGTGAGCGTAGCTCAGGATTCTTTTGCAGCGCTTCGAGCAGTGCCACCAGAAGCTGTGCGTAGACGTGTTCTTCGTCGGCGAAATGACTGGCGTCCTCGACCTTGCGGGCTAGCGCGGGGTGGTGCAGCAAGGTGCGCAGGGCGCTGAGCGTCGGTGGTTCGACCGAGGTCGGCACCCGCGGCGGATGATTCTGTTGCTTGCCGTTGCGATCCCAGGGCTTGCCACCTTTCTTGTCCCACGGCTTGCCGTCCCATTTCTTTTTCTGTCCGCCACCCTGGTTCGGCGTCCACTGCTGTTGCGGTTGTGGCTGGAAATGCTCGGCATGGTGGAAATCGCTGTAGTCCGGGCTGTAGTCGGGGACTGCGTCGTAGTCGAGGCCCGGGTCGTAGGCCGGCGGCATTTCCCGCGGTGCGCTCTGGGCCAGCTGTTCGACCTGCTGGTTGTCCAGGCCGGTGATTTCCTTCAGGCGGTTGCGCATCAGCGCACGCAGGTTGGCACCCGGCACCTTGTCGATCAGCGGCGCGGCGAGGGTGGCCATGTGCGCCTTGCCTTCCAGCGAGCGCGGGTCGGCTTCTTCGGTCAGTTGCTGGAAGAAGTAATCGGCCAGCGGCTGGGCATGCTGGTTGATCCGTGCACGGAAGGCGTCGGTGCCTTCCGCGCGGACCAGGCTGTCCGGGTCCTCGCCCTCGGGCAGGAACAGGAAGCGCGCCTTGCGCCCGTCCTGCAGGCTCGACAGCGTAGCCTCCAGGGCGCGCCAGGCGGCGTTGCGGCCGGCCTGGTCACCGTCGAAGCAGAACAGCACGCTGGGCACCACGCGGAACAGGCGCTTGAGGTGCTCCTCGCTGGTCGCCGTGCCCAGGGTCGCCACCGCGTTGCGCAAGCCTTGCTGGGCCAGGGCGATGACGTCCATGTAGCCCTCGACGACGATGATCTCGTCGAGGTTGCGATTGAACTTGCGCGCCTCGTACAGCCCGTACAGCTCCTGGCCCTTGTGGAACACCGGGGTTTCCGGGGAGTTGAGGTACTTGGGCTTGTCGTCGCCAAGGACGCGGCCGCCGAAGGCGATGACCCGACCGCGGCTGTCGCGGATCGGGAACATCACCCGGTCGCGGAAGCGGTCATAGCGTTTGCCGGTCTCGGCGTTCTCGATCAGCAGCCCGGCGTCGATCATGGCCTTCTGCTGCAGGGTATCGCTGCTCAGGTGCTTGAACAGGTTGTCCCAGCCGGGCGGGGCGAAACCCAGGCCGAAGTCGCGGGCGATTTCCCCGGACAGCCCGCGGCCCTTGAGGTACGCCACCGCGGCCTTGCGGGTCGGGTGGCTCTTCAAGGCCTGGCGGTAGAACTCGGCGGCGGCGCTGAGCAGCGGATACAGCGGCGAGTCGGTGGGTTGGCGCGGTTTGTGACCGCGGCCGCCTTCTTCGCGGGGGACTTCCATGCCGGCCGCTTTCGCCAGTTCCTCGACGGCCTGGGGAAAGTCCAGGTTGTCGTGGTCCATGATGAAGCCGAGGGCATTGCCGCCGGCGCCGCAACCGAAGCAGTAGTAGAACTGCTTGTCCGGGCTGACGCTGAAGGAGGGTGTCTTTTCCTTGTGGAAGGGACAGCAGGCGGTGAGGTTCTTGCCGGCCTTTTTCAGCTGCACGCGAGAACTCACCACATCGACGATGTCGGTGCGGTTGAGAAGGTCGTCAATGAAACTCTGGGGTATCAGCCCGGCCATGGCTCTCTCGTCATCAGGCGATCATCGAAAGTCTATCGCTAATGCTGCGGGAACGACGGTGCATTCGAAGCGAGGTCGAATGGCAAACGCAAGAAACGGAAGAAGATGTGCTCGTCGGTAACCCGTAAGGGCTCGTCAGGAGTGACGTGCACGGCTGGCGTTGAAGCCAGTTCTGACGATCAGGGCAGGCTGCCCGCGCTGGGAACCAGTCTGGGCGTCTCCGGCGATACGACAGGTGTCGTGGCTGGAGTGAACAGCAAAATCAACTGCCGGCAGCCCGGCTTTGGGCCGGGCGAGGCAGAAGCTTGCGACGAACGTCTGTATCAGTACAGACGAACGGCGCGGCGCTGTTCGCGCTGAACTTTCTTGGCGTGACGCTTAACAGCAGCAGCTGCTTTGCGCTTACGCTCGGAAGTCGGCTTCTCGTAAAATTCGCGGCTACGAACTTCAGCCAGTACACCGGCTTTTTCGCAGGAGCGCTTGAAACGACGCAGAGCTACGTCGAAGGGTTCGTTCTCTTTAACTTTGACGGCTGGCATCCAGAGCTACCTTCATTCATTACCGGGGTCAACGAACTCGTGGCAGAAAATGTGCACTGGAGTACGTCGGTTTTTAAGGGTTGCGGATGTTAACCCTTAGCCGGGCGGAATGCAAAGCCTCTGATCGAAAACCGCTGGTCGGCATCGGGAGCGGGGACTATCATGCGCGCCTTCGAATTCAGCCTCGAGAAGGCAAGGACCCATGCTAGTACTGGGATTGGAAACATCCTGCGATGAAACCGGCGTCGCCCTCTACGACAGCGAGCGCGGCCTGCTGGCCGACGCGCTGTTCAGCCAGATCGACCTGCACCGCGTCTACGGCGGCGTGGTGCCGGAGCTCGCCTCCCGCGACCATGTGAAGCGCATGCTGCCGCTGATCCGTCAGGTGCTGGGCGAGGCGGACTGCGTCGCCACCGACATCGATGCCATTGCCTACACCGCCGGCCCGGGCCTGGTCGGTGCGCTGCTGGTCGGCGCGTCCTGTGCCCAGGCGTTGGCGTTCGCCTGGGGGATCCCGGCGCTGGGTGTGCATCATATGGAAGGTCATCTGCTGGCGCCAATGCTCGAGGAGCAACCGCCGGAGTTTCCGTTCGTCGCCTTGCTGGTGTCCGGCGGCCACACCCAGCTGGTGCGGGTCGATGGCATCGGTCGCTACGAACTGCTCGGCGAGTCGCTGGACGACGCCGCCGGCGAGGCTTTCGACAAGACCGCCAAGCTGATCGGCCTGAGCTACCCCGGTGGTCCGGAAATCGCCCGCCTGGCGACTCAGGGTGTGCCGGGACGCTTCGTTTTCCCGCGACCGATGACCGATCGTCCGGGCCTGGATTTCAGCTTCAGCGGGCTGAAGACCTTTGCCCTGAATACCTGGCAGCAATGCCGCAATGCCGGCGACGACAGCGAGCAAACCCGCTGCGACATCTCGCTGGCCTTCCAGCAGGCGGTGGTGGAGACTCTGACCATCAAATGCCGCCGCGCCCTCAAGCAGACCGGGCTCAAGCGCCTGGTGATCGCTGGTGGCGTCAGCGCCAACAAGGCCTTGCGCGAGTCGCTGGAAGAAATGACCGCCGGGCTCAAGGGTAACGTGTTCTACGCTCGTCCGAAATTCTGTACCGACAATGGCGCGATGATCGCCTACGCCGGTTGCCAGCGCCTTGCCGCGGGCCAGCAGGAAACCCTGGCGATCAGCGTCCAGGCGCGTTGGCCGATGGAGCAGTTGCAGGCGATCTGAGCCCGAGCCGGGCTCGTGTCCGAGGCTTAGAAGTGCCGTTCGCGCCCGGCGAACAGGTCGCGTAGATTGCCGCGGTGGCGCCAGACGATGAGCAGGGTCAGAACCGTCATCGGCAGCAGCGCCTCCGGTTCGCGCCAGGCCAGCAGTGGCAGGGTCAGGGGCGTGGCGATCAGCGCGGCCAGAGAGCTGGTGCGGGTGAGATAGAAGGTCAGCAGCCAACTGCAGATGGCCAGCAGGGCGGCCGGTGGATACAGGCCGAGGAGCATGCCGGCGGCGGTGGCGACACCCTTGCCGCCGCGGAAACGGAAATACAGCGGAAACAGGTGGCCGAGCACTGCGCAGAGGCCGATCCAGGCTTGTTGCTGTTGGTCCAGACCCGCCATCTGGGCGAGCAGGATCGGCACCAGGCCCTTGCACAGGTCGCCAAGCAGGGTCAGGATCGCCAGTTTCCGCCCCGCCAGCCGCAGCATGTTGGTGGCGCCGGCATTGCCTGAACCGCTCATGCGCGGGTCGGGACTGCCGCTCAGGCGGCTGAGGACGATGGCGAAGGACAGAGAGCCAAGCAGGTAGGCGAACAACGCCAGTAACCAAAACATGCTAACTATTCCGGGCAAGGACGCCCCAGATTCTAACGGCGCAAGGCGCCCTTGTCGTGCTGTGGAGAGAAGTGCTTGGACAGAGTGTTCATCGAGGGGCTGGAAGTCGATACGGTGATCGGTGCCTACGACTGGGAACGCGGCATTCGCCAGTGTCTGCGGCTGGACCTGCGGTTTGCCTGGGATAACCGTCCGGCGGCGGCGGGGGACGACCTCACCCTGGCCCTGGACTACGCCAGCGTTTCGGCGCGCATCCAGGCGTTCGCCGAACAGGCGCAGTTCCAGTTGGTGGAAACCTTCGCCGAGCGCCTGGCCCAGGTACTGATGGATGAATTCAACATTCCCTGGCTGCAGTTGAAGCTGACCAAGCCCGGCGCGGTCCCCGCGGCCACTGGCGGGGTTGGCGTGGAGATCGAGCGCGGATGCCTCTGACACGGGTTTACCTGGGCCTCGGCAGCAATGTCGAGCGCGAGCGGCACCTCTGCGCTGGTCTCGACGCGCTGGCCGGCTTTCTCCAGCAGATGCACTGCTCGCCGGTGTTCGAAAGCCAGGCGGTGGGAATCAAGAGTGGGCCGTTCTTCAATCTGGTGGTGACCGGCCTGACCGATCTGCCGCTGATCGAGCTGGACCGCCGACTCAAGTTCATCGAGGCCGACAACGGCCGCTACGCCCCGGAGCGCAAGGGCCTGCCGCTGGACATCGATGTGTTGATGTACGGTGACCTGCACGGCAATTTCGATGGCCTGGTCCTGCCCCGTGCCGAGATCCTCAAGAACGCCTTCGTGCTCTGGCCGCTGTCGTTGATCGCGCCGCAGCTCATGCATCCGGGGGCGGGCAAGAGCATGGCGCAGTTGTGGGGCGAGGCGCGGATCGATCAGGTCCTGGCGCCGGTCTCGTTCTTCTGGCAGGACCAGCAACTGACGCCGGGCGTTTGAGAGAAAGGCCGGCTCAGCCGCCGGCACTTTCCTTGTAGGTTTTCAGCGCATTCAGGCGTGCTTTCTTCAGCGCTTCACCCAAGGCCTGACCGCTGTAGCCCTGTTCCACCAGCGGCTTTACCGCGACCTTTCGCGCCGTTTCGGCGGCACCACGCAGAAAATCAGCCTGTGGATAATCACGATCCTCCAGGCCGAGTCGGCCGCGGGCATCCATCTCGCAGGCAACGATGAACTCTTCGAACCGCTGTGGACGACGGTAGACGTCGAACCGCTGCAGCAACTCCAGCAGGGTAGTGGGGCGAAGCTCCAGCGCGCGATGGCCGTGGGTGTGGTACTCGCCCACCAGCATCGCCAGTTCCTGGCAGTCGCGAGGTGCCTTGAAGCGCTGGTTGACCGCGTCGATCAGCTTCAATCCCCGGTGTTCGTGGGCGATATGCCGTGGCCATTCGGCTTCCGGCGTGGCGCCCTTGCCCAGGTCGTAAAGCAGGCAGGCCCAACGCACGGTCAGGGGCTGGCCATGGCGGGCTGCCTGTTCCAGCACCGAGAGGGTATGGGCGCCGGTATCGACCTCCGGGTGATGGGCGGGAGGTTGTGGCACGCCGAACAGCGCATCCACTTCCGGTATCAGTTGCTTCAGCGCGCCGCAGTCACGCAGGACCTGGATGAATACCTGGGGATGATCTTCCATCAACGCCCGGGAAATCTCCTTCCAGCTACGTTCCGGGGTCAGGGCTTGCAGCTCACCGGAGTCGCTCAGCTGACGCATCAGTTCAAGGGTTTCCGGCGCCACGCTGAAGCCGAGGCCGGCAAAGCGCGCGGCAAAGCGTGCGACCCGCAGGACACGAAGAGGATCTTCGGCGAACGCCGGAGAAACATGGCGCAAAAGACGGCTATCGAGATCTTGTTTGCCTTGGTAGGGATCGGTCAGGTTGCCATGCTCATCTTCGGCCATGGCGTTGATGGTCAGGTCGCGTCGAATCAGATCCTGTTCGAGGGTGACGTTCGGGCTGGCGTGGAAAGTGAAGCCGCCATAGCCCACGCCGCTCTTGCGTTCGGTACGGGCGAGTGCGTATTCCTCACCGCTCTTCGGGTGCAGGAACACCGGGAAATCGCTACCCACCGGGCGATAGCCCAAGGCTTGCATCTGTTCGGCGGTGGCGCCGACCACAACCCAGTCGTTATCGGTGACCGGTCGGCCGAGCAGACGGTCGCGCACCGCGCCGCCGACTTTGTAGATCTGCATGAAAAACCTCCGTAGATACCCCACAGGATAACCTGTGTGACATCACGGAGGCTGCTGGCGTTACAGGTGCACGACGGCCAGATCGAGACGACCGTGGTCGCCCCCTTCGCCGTGTTCACCCCTGGGTGGTATGTGGTGGGTCTTCATCACCTGATCGCCCTGCAGGGTTTCCAGGTGGATGTCGAAGCCCCACAAGCGGTGCAGGTGCTTGAGCACTTCCTCGGTGGAGTCGCCCAGCGGTTTGCGGTCGTGTTGCTGGTGGCGGAGGGTGAGGGAGCGGTCGCCGCGGCGGTCGATACTCCAGATCTGCACGTTGGGCTCGCGGTTGCCGAGGTTGTATTGCGCCGCGAGGGTTTCCCGGATGATGCGGTAGCCGCCTTCGTCGTGGATGGCCGGGACCAGCAGATCGTCGCGCTGGTCATCATCGAGGATGCTGAACAGCTTCAGGTCACGGATCACCTTGGGCGAGAGGTACTGCAGGATGAAGCTCTCGTCCTTGAAGCTGCTCATGGCGAACTTGATAGCCGAGAGCCAGTCGCTGCCGGCGATGTCCGGGAACCAGCGGCGGTCTTCCTCCGTGGGGTTCTCGCACATGCGGCGGATGTCGGTATACATGGCGAACCCCAGGGCATAGGGGTTGATGCCGTTGTAGTACGGGCTGTCGAAGCCTGGCTGGAACACCACGCTGGTGTGGGACTGGAGAAACTCCAGCATGAAGCCGTCGGTGACCAGGCCTTCGTCGTACAGGTCGTTCATCAGGGTGTAGTGCCAGAATGTGGCCCAGCCTTCGTTCATCACCTGGGTCTGGCGCTGTGGATAGAAATACTGGGCGATCTTGCGCACGATGCGCACCACCTCGCGTTGCCAGGGCTCCAGCAATGGTGCGTGCTTCTCGATGAAGTAGAGGATGTTTTCCTGGGGTTCGGCGGGGAAGCGCGCCGTGTCCTTTTCGCTGATCTTGTCAGCGCTTTTCGGAATGGTCCGCCACAGATCGTTGATCTGCTTCTGCATGTGTTCTTCACGGTCCTTCTGCCGCCGGCGCTCTTCCTCGGCGGAGATGGGATAGGGGCGCTTGTAGCGATCGACACCGTAGTTCATCAGGGCGTGGCAGGAGTCGAGCAGGTCCTCCACGGCGTCGATGCCATGGCGTTCTTCACACTGGGTGATGTACTGCTTGGCGAAAACCAGGTAGTCGATTATCGAACTGGCGTCGGTCCAGGTACGGAACAGGTAGTTGCCCTTGAAGAAGCTGTTGTGCCCGTAGCACGCATGAGCCACCACCAGGGCCTGCATGCAGATGGTGTTTTCTTCCATCAGGTAGGCGATGCACGGATCGGAGTTGATCACGATCTCGTAGGCCAGTCCCATCTGGCCGCGGCTGTAGGATTTTTCTGTGCTGAGGAAATGCTTGCCGTAGGACCAGTGGTGATAGCCCAACGGCATGCCTACGGAGGCGTAGGCATCCATCATCTGCTCGGCGGTGATGACTTCGATCTGGTTGGGATAGGTATCCAGGGCGTAGCGCTCGGCCAGGCGGCTGATCTCGCGATCGTAGGCCTGGATGAGTTCGAACGTCCACTCGGACCCGGTGGATAGGGGTTGGCGCTTCTCTCTGGCGGTCATGTCACTAACCTGCGCTGGAAGAGTTCACGGAAGACCGGATAGATATCGCCGGCCGACACCAGCTGTTGCTGCGCGAATGTATCGGGAAAGGCTTCGCCGATGCGTTCGTACTCGAACCACAGTGCCTGATGTTCGCGGGGGGTGATCTCGACGTAAGTGTAGTACTGGACGAACGGCATGATCTGCTTGCTGAGGATCTCCCGACAGATTGGCGAATCGTCGTTCCAGTTGTCGCCGTCCGAAGCCTGGGCGGCATAGATGTTCCATTCATTGGCCGGATAGCGTT
Source organism: Pseudomonas sp. zfem002 (assembly GCF_032621685.1). Taxonomy (NCBI): domain Bacteria; kingdom Pseudomonadati; phylum Pseudomonadota; class Gammaproteobacteria; order Pseudomonadales; family Pseudomonadaceae; genus Pseudomonas; species Pseudomonas sp. zfem002. The sequence goes on from NZ_JAVYJH010000006.1 coordinate 104,271, forward strand.
CGGCCATGATCTCCTGCATCAGCTTCAGGGCGCTGGAGACGATGGTGCCGCCGGTTTCCCGCGAGTAGAAGAACTCTTCTTCGTCTACCTCGCGCGCGCTGGTGTGATGGCGGATGAACACCACCTCGATGCGGTCGTAGTTACGCTTGAGGAAGAGGTACAGAAGGATGAAGAAGCGCTTGGCAATGTCCTTGGTGGCCTGGGTCATGGAGCCGGAGACGTCCATCAGGCAGAACATCACCGCTTTGGAGCTGGGGTTGGGGTGCTTGACCAGCAGGTTGTACTTGAGGTCGAACGTATCGAGGAACGGGATGCGATTGATGCGTGCGATCAGCCGTTCGATCTCCGCCTCGACCTCCTGGATATCTCCGAAGTTGTCCGGTTCTTCACGTTTCAGCCGTGCCAGCTCCTCTCGCGCCTCGCGCAAGCGTGCTCGACTGCTGCCGGACAGGGCAATGCGTCGCGCGTGGGCCGAGCGCAGGGTACGGATGATGTTGATTCGCGACGGGTTGCCTTCGTTGCTGATCCCGGCGCGCACGGTCTTGAAGGTATCGGTGCCGGTCAGGTGACGCTTGACCAGGTTGGGCAGTTCGAGGTCTTCAAACATGAATTCGAGAAACTCTTCCTGGGTGATCTGGAAGACGAACTCGTCCATGCCCTCGCCGGAGTTGCCCGCCTTGCCGCGGCCGCCCCCACCGCCGCCGCCCTGTGGTCGGGGGATGTGTTCACCGGCGGTGAATTCCTTGTTGCCCGGGTGGACGACGGTTTGCTTGCCGCCACGGCCATGGTGCAGTACGGGTTCGTCGATATCGCGGCCGGGGATGCTGATCTGTTCGCCATGCTCCATGTCGGTGATGGAACGGCGGCTTACGGCTTCCTCGACGGCTTTCTTGATGTGGTCACGGTAACGCCGCAGGAAGCGCTGGCGGTTGACCGTGCTCTTGTTCTTGCCGTTCAGGCGTCGGTCGATGACGTAGCTCATGGGCCCTCCGGTAGCTGGGATACAGCTGCAAGCTTCTAGCTACAAGCTGCAAGTAAAAGCATCCGCCACAGTCATCCGCCGTACGGTGTGCAACGGCACACCGCGGACGGCTGACGACGTGTGGCTTGTAGCTTGCCGCTTTTACTGGGACTTTCTGACCCGCAGGTACCATTCCGAGAGCAGGCGAACCTGTTTGTCGGTATAGCCGCGTTCCACCATGCGCGTGACGAAGTCGTTGTGTTTCTGTTGATCCTCTTTGCTCGCCTTGGCGTTGAAGCTGATGACCGGCAGCAGGTCCTCGGTGTTGGAGAACATTTTCTTCTCGATGACCACCCGCAGTTTCTCGTAGCTGAGCCAGGTCGGGTTCTTGCCGTTGTTGTTGGCCCGGGCACGCAGGACGAAGTTGACGATCTCGTTGCGGAAATCCTTCGGATTGCTGATGCCGGCCGGTTTCTCGATTTTTTCCAGTTCTTCGTTGAGGGCGATGCGATTGAGGATCTCGCCGGTTTCCGGATCGCGGTATTCCTGGTCCTGAATCCAGAAGTCCGCGTACAGCACGTAGCGGTCGAAGATGTTCTGGCCGTACTCGCTGTAGGACTCCAGGTAGGCGGTCTGGATTTCCTTGCCGATGAACTCGATGTAGCGCGGTGCCAGGTATTCCTTCAGGTAGCGCAGATAACGTTCGCGAACCTCGGCCGGGAACTGTTCCTGCTCGATCTGCTGTTCGAGCACGTAGAGCAGGTGTACCGGGTTGGCGGCGACTTCATGCGGATCGAAGTTGAATACCTTGGACAGGATCTTGAAGGCGAAGCGGGTCGACAGGCCGTTCATGCCCTCGTCGACACCTGCGGCGTCGCGGTACTCCTGGATCGACTTGGCCTTCGGATCGGTGTCCTTGAGGTTCTCGCCGTCGTACACACGCATCTTCGAGTAGATGTTGGAGTTCTCCGGCTCCTTCAGGCGCGACAGCACCGTGAACTGGGCCAACATCTTCAGGGTGTCAGGTGCGCAGTGGGCCTTGGCCAGGGAGCTGTTGAACAGCAACTTGTCGTAGATCTTGATCTCGTCGCTGACGCGCAGGCAGTACGGCACCTTGACGATATAGATCCGGTCGATGAAGGCCTCGTTGTTCTTGTTGTTGCGGAAGCTGTGCCATTCCGATTCGTTGGAGTGGGCCAGCAGGATCCCGGAGTAGGGGATCGCGCCCAGGCCTTCGGTACTGTTGTAGTTGCCTTCCTGGGTAGCGGTGAGCAACGGGTGCAGGACCTTGATCGGTGCCTTGAACATTTCGACGAATTCCATCAGGCCCTGGTTGGCCCGGCACAGTGCGCCCGAGTAGCTGTAGGCATCTGCGTCGTTCTGCGGGAATTCTTCCAGCTTGCGGATATCCACCTTGCCCACGAGGGCCGAGATGTCCTGGTTGTTCTCATCGCCCGGTTCGGTCTTGGCCACGGCGATCTGGTTGAGGATCGACGGGTACAGCTTGACCACCTTGAACTGGCTGATGTCGCCGCCGAACTCGGCCAGGCGTTTGGTCGCCCAGGGTGACATGATGGTGTTCAGGTAGCGCCGCGGAATGCCGAAGTCTTCCTCCAGGATGGCACCGTCCTCGGCAGCGTTGAACAGCCCCAGTGGCGATTCGAACACCGGCGAACCCTTGATCGCGTAGAAGGGCACCTTTTCCATCAGTTGCTTGAGTTTTTCCGCCAGGGACGATTTACCGCCACCCACCGGGCCAAGCAGATACAGAATCTGTTTCTTCTCTTCCAGGCCCTGTGCGGCATGCCGGAAGTAGGAAACGATCTGGTCGATGCACTCTTCCATACCGTGGAAATCGGCGAACGCCGGGTAGCGGCGAATCACCTTGTTGGAAAAGATTCGCGACAGCCTGGAGTTGTTCGAGGTGTCGACCAGTTCCGGCTCGCCGATGGCCATGAGCAGACGCTCGGCCGCCGAAGCGTAGGCGCTGCGGTCGTTCTTGCAGAGCTCCAGGTACTCCTGTAGCGAGAGCTCCTCCTGGCGGGTGGACTCGAAGCGTTGTTGGAAGTGGCTAAAAATACTCATGACGTCACCTCGCTCGATACGTGGAGCCGACGCCGGATCAGTCAGCTGATGCTGGCATGCAATCGATATGGACGATTGCTGTATACCCCCCAGAACACCTTGAATTCGCTACCGATGACCCGCACGCCGGTGTACCGGCTCTCCCCTTTTTGGATGGCCTGGGCTTAAGGATAGTTCGTAATCCGGGAGGTCAAGGTTGGATGGCGGATAGTTTCGCCATGACCGTTCGTCTGGTCAGGCGCGAGCCCGCGCGGGACGCGGGCTGCGGGGCAGGAAAAAAATTATTCCGCAGTGCCTTGAGTGGTTTCCGCGGGAAAGGTGCCGCGCCACAGCTCGAAGCCGCCGTCGAGGCTGTAGACGTTCGAAAACCCCTGGCTGACCAGGTAGGCCGCGGCGTTCTGGCTGGAGTTGCCGTGATAGCAGACCACTACGGTCGGGGCATCGAGGTCGGCGTTGCGGATGAAGTCGGCCACCGAGTGGTTGTCCAGGTGGCTGGAGCCAGTGATATGGCCGTTGGCGTAGGCTTGCGGGTCGCGAATGTCGACCACGACCGCACCTTGCTCGCGCAGCGCTTGGGCCTGTTCGGGAGGGATGCGTTTGAATTCGCTCATGGGGGCGGTTCCTTCAACAATGACGGGCCATTCTAGCTGCTTGTGGCGGTCGCTGGCGCATCCTTGTCCTTGCACTCGCAGCGGTGCATCTCGCCGCTGTCGACATTCATCAGGGTCATGGCGCCGCCCCAGACGCAGCCGGTGTCGAGGGCGAACACGCCGGGTGCGTTGCAGCGGCCTTCGAGTGCGGCCCAGTGGCCGAAGATGATCTTCACATGCCGTGAGCGCCGCTCCTTGTGCGCGAACCAGGGCTTGTAGCCGGGCAGCGCGGTATCGGCACCTTCCTTGCCCTTGAGGTCGAGCTTGCCCTCGGCAGTACAGAAGCGCATGCGCGTGAAGTAGTTGGTGATGACCCGCAGGCGGTCCACGCCGGTCAGGTCTTTGTTCCACTTGACGGGATCGTTGCCGTACATGCCGTCGAGGTACTGCTTGATGCGCAGGTCGTCACGCAGGACTTCCTCGACCTCCGCAGCCAGTCCCAGGGCCTTGCCCAGGGTCCACTGCGGTGGAATGCCGGCGTGGACCAGCACGGTGCCGCGGGGCTCGTCGAAATGCAGGAGCTTTTGCCGGCGCAGCCAATCGAGCAGCACGGGAGCGTCCGGCGCCTCGATGATTTCACGCAGGGTGTCGCTTTTCTTCAGGCGTTCGATGTTGTGCCACACCGCCAGCAGGTGCAGGTCGTGGTTGCCCAGCACGCACACCAGCGACTCGCGCATGGCGTAGAGGTAGCGCAGGGTTTCCAGGGATTGCGGACCCCGATTGACCAGGTCGCCGACCAGCCACAGGCGGTCCACCGCCGGGTCGAAGGTGACCCGCTCGAGCAGGCACTTGAGCGGCTCGAGACAGCCCTGCAGGTCGCCGACGGCATAGGTCGCCATCAGTGCAGGGCTCCAGGTACGGCGAGACGGAACGGTGCGATATCGGCCTCGAAGCGTGTTCCGTCCTGGGCGAACATCTGGTAGCTGCCTTCCATGGTGCCAACCTTGCATGAGATGACCGCGCCGCTGCTGTAGGTGTGGCTTTGGCCCGGTGCGATCAGTGGTTGTTCGCCGACCACGCCATCCCCGCGTACTTCCTCCACCTTGCCGTTGCCGTGGGTGATGACCCAGTGGCGGGACAGCAGTTTGGCGGGGAGCGTGCCGTTGTTGCTCACGGTGATGGTGTAGGCAAAGGCGTAGCGGTCATTTTCGGGTTGCGACTGCTCTGGAAGGAAGCGGGTGACGACGCTGACGTCGACCTGATACAGGGGATCGGACATGCGGGGAGCCTTCAAGACGAACGGATGTTTCGATTTTTGGGGGTCAGTCTAGGCCATCGGCGGGGCAGCGGGCCAGCCTCGTGGAGAGGCTGGCCCGGCTGAGGATTCACTTGGCGGGGGACTGTTCGGCCAGCTTGTCCGCCAGGCGGACGAAGGCAGCCAGATCGAGTTGCTCGGGGCGCAGGCTGCCGTCGACGCCGGCGGCTTCGATGGCGTCGCTGCCGAGCAGGGCCTTCAGGGTGTTGCGCAGGGTCTTGCGACGCTGGTTGAACGCCTCGCGGACGATGCGTTCGAGCAGGCGGTGGTCCTTGGCCGGGAACGGCAGGACCTCGTGAGGCACCAGGCGCACGATCGCCGAGTCCACCTTCGGCGGCGGATTGAATGCCCCGGGGCCGACGTTGAACAGATGCTCCACCCGGCAGTGGTACTGCACCATGATCGACAGGCGCCCCCAGTCACCACCACCGGGGCCCGCCGCCAGGCGCTCGACCACTTCCTTCTGCAGCATGAAGTGCATGTCGCGGATCAGTTCGGCGTTGTCCAGCAGGTGGAAAATCAGCGGGGTGGAGATGTTGTACGGCAGGTTGCCAACCACCCGCAGCGAGCGTGGGGCGGCGCCGAGGGTGGTGAAGTCGAATTTCAGAGCGTCGCCCTGATGCAGGCGGAAATTATCGCGGCTGGCGAATTGCCGATTGAGGATCGGTACCAGGTCCTTGTCGAGCTCGACCACGTCGAGTTGCGCGCCGCTGCCCAGCACGCCCTCGGTGAGGGCGCCCTGGCCCGGGCCGATTTCGAGGATGTGCTCGCCGGCCTTGGCATTGATCGCGCGCAGGATGCGGTCGATCACGCCAGCGTCGTGCAGGAAGTTCTGACCGAAGCGCTTGCGCGCCCGGTGTTGGTATTGCTCGGTCATAGTCGGGTCTCGGCCATCTGGTAGGCGGTTTCCAGGGCGACCTGCAGGCTGCCGGTGTCGATCCTGCCGGTGCCGGCAAGGTCCAGGGCTGTGCCGTGATCCACCGAGGTGCGGATGATCGGCAGGCCGAGGGTGACATTCAGTGCAGCGCCGAAGCCCTTGAACTTGAGCACGGGCAGGCCCTGGTCGTGGTACATCGCCAGCACCGCGTCGCAGTGCTCCAGATATTTGGGGGTAAACAGGGTATCGGCCGGCAACGGGCCGCGCAGGTCCATGCCTTCGGCGCGCAGGCGTTCCAGTGTGGGCTCGATGATGTCGATTTCCTCGCGTCCCAGGTGACCGCCTTCACCGGCATGCGGGTTGAGTCCGCAGACCAGGATGCGTGGCTGGGCGATGCCGAACTTCTGTTGCAGATCGGCATGCAGGATCCGCGTGACCCGCTCCAGGCGTTCGACGGTGATGGCATCGGCGACGTCGCGCAGGGGCAGGTGGGTGGTGACCAGGGCGACGCGCAGGCCGCGGGTGGCGAGCATCATCACCACCTGGGCGGTGTTGGTCAGCTCGGCGAGGAATTCGGTGTGTCCGGAGAAAGCGATGCCGCTTTCGTTGATCACGCCTTTGTGGACGGGGGCGGTGATCATGCCGGCGAAATGCCCGTCCAGACAGCCCTGTCCGGCGCGGGTGAGGGTTTCCAGGACGAAGGCGGCATTGGCCTTGTCCAGCGTGCCAGCGACTGCCTGGTGCGCCAGCGGCGTATCCCAGACATACAGGCTGCCGGGCTCGGCGGGCTTGTCGGGGAAGGCATCGGGACTGACCGGCAGCAGCGTGACGGCCACACCCAGCTGGGTGGCCCGCTCGGCGAGCAGGTCACGGCTGGTGATGGCTATCAAGGGGTAAGGCTGGGCTTGCGAGGCGAGCAGCAGGCACAGGTCGGGACCTATGCCTGCGGGTTCGCCGGGAGTGAGGGCGAAGCGCTGCGGTTTCACTGGGCGGCCTGGTCGGCGCCAGGAAGCTTGATTTCCACATAGGCTTCGTCGCGAATCTGACGCAGCCAGCTTTGCAGCTCTTCGTCGTACTTGCGGTTGCGCAGTACGTTCATGGCCTGTTGCTCACGGGCCTGGGCGGTGCTGTCGGTGGCGCGGCGGCCGAGGACTTCCAGTACGTGCCAGCCGTATTGGGTCTGGAACGGCTTGGACACCTGGCCCTGAGGCGCATTGGCCATGACTTCGCGGAACTCCGGTACCAGAGCGTTCGGATCGATCCAGTTCAGATCGCCGCCGTTGAGCGCGGAGCCCGGGTCTTCGGAGAAGCTCTTTGCCAGCTCGGCGAAGTCTTCGCCAGCCTGGATGCGATCGTACAGGCGCTGGGCGAGGACCTTGGTTTCGGCTTCGCTGCGGATCTCGCTCGGCTTGATCAGGATGTGGCGAACATGCACCTCATCACGCAGTTGGGTCTGGCCGCCGCGTTTTTCCTGGAGCTTGAGGATGATGAAACCGCCCGGCGTACGAACCGGCTCGGTGACGTCACCGACAGCCATGGAGCTGAGCATGCGATCGAACGGAGGTGGCAGCTGAGCGGCTTTGCGCCAGCCCATCTCGCCGCCTTCCAGCGCGGTTTCGCTACCCGAACGGGCGATGGCCAGTTGCGCGAAGTCGGCCCCCTGCTTGAGCTGCTGGTAGATCTCGCCGGCCTGGCGTGCTGCGGCCTGGATCGTGGTGGAGTTGGCGCTTTCCGGCGTCGGGATCAGGATGTTGGCCAGGCGGTATTCTTCCGACAGCTGCATCTTGCCCAGATCGGAGGCGAGGAAGTTCTTCACTTCCTGCTCGGAGACCTGGATACGCTCGGCGACGCGGCGCTGGCGCACGCGGCTGATGATCATCTCGCGACGTACCTGCTCGCGGGCGTCATTGAACGACAGACCATCATGGGCCAGGGCAGCGCGGAACTGCTCCAGGCTCATGTTGTTGCGCTGGGCGATGGTGCCGATGGCCTGGTTGAGCTCTTCATCGGTGATGCGGATGCCGGAACGCTCGCCGATCTGCAGTTGCAGGTTCTCGACGATCAGCCGCTCCAGCACTTGCTGGTCGAGCACGCTGGTCGGCGGCACCGCGCCACCGCGCTTGGCGATGGTCTGCTGTACCTCATGGACGCGCTGGTCCAGTTGGCTCTGCATGACCACGTCGTTGTCGACGATGGCGACGATCTTGTCGAGGGGCTGCACCGCGGCGTGCGCAGTGCTGCTCAGCATTACGGCGCCCAGCATCAGCGGGCGCAGACAATCAATAAGCTTGGTCTTCACGTGTACGGTAACCTTGAATGCCGGTGTCGAGGAAACTCTCGACCTTGTTGCCCACTACGCCACCGAGGCCTTTCAGCACGATCTGCAGGAAGACGCCGTGGTCGCCTTTTTCGTTTTGCGGGGTTGCCTGGCTGAAGTCGTCATAGTCAACCCAGTAGCGGTTGATCAGGCGCAGCTTCCAGCAGCAGTTGTCGTATTCGAAACCACCGAAGGCTTCCAGGGTGCGATTGCGGTTGTAGTCGTGCTGCCAGCGAGCGATCGCGGTCCACCGTGGAACGATCGGCCACATGACCGAGAAGTCATGCTGCTGGATCTTGTAGTAGTCCTTGATGTAGTTCGGATCGCCCGGGCTGCCGTAGTCCCCGCCGCCAACCTGCCACTGGCCGGTCGTGCTGTTGAAGGACACGGTGTCGTTGCGATAGCGATAACCCAGGTTGACGATCTTGTTGACGTTGTCTTCCGGCTGGTAGTGGAACATCGCGCTGCCCGAGCGGGTGCTGCGGCTGTCCGGGTCCCAGTTGAAGTCGGAGTTGAAGCGCCAGTCGCGGTTGAAGCGGTATTCGTATTCCAGCGCGTATGGCGAAACGTCCGACTTGGCATCGGCGCGAGTACGGTAGTCGATGCCTGGCAGTTGAACCTTGCGATCCTTGAAGTACACGGCCTGGCCAATGCTGAAGCGCTGGCGCTCGAAGCCGTTTTCCTCGATCCAGCGATTGGTCACGCCCAGGGACAGCTTGTTCTCGTCGCCGATGCGGTCGGAGCCACTGAAGCGATTGTCCCGGAACAACGAAGCGAAGTTGAACAGGGATTCGCTGGTATCAAAGAGCGGGATGTCGCTCTGATTCTCATAAGGCACATACAGGTAGTAGAGGCGCGGTTCGAGGGTCTGGTTGTAGTTCTTGCCGAACCATTGGGTCTGACGGTCGAAGTACAGGCCGCTGTCGACACTGAAGATCGGCACATTACGGGTCTGGGTACCGCTGAAGTCACCCTGGAGTCGCAGCGTTTCCGCGCTTGCTCCAGCGAGATCGCGTTTGCCCTTCGCGTCCAGATCCAGGTCATAGTACGTGGAGACATACTTGACCGATGGAGTCAGGAACCCATAACTGGCTTTCATCGGCAAGCTGATCATCGGCGCGGCATTGAGGCGGGTGCCGTTTGCGCGCGCTACGCCGAAGATGTTCTCGTCAAGGCGCTTGCCCGGGGTACCGAGAGAATCGTCCAGCTCACCGTCTTTCTTCCTTACCAGATCATCTCTCAGGTCGCGGTCGAACCGCACGGCTTCGGTTTTGTAGCTGAACTCGAATCCGCCGGGATGATAAGGCAGCATGCCGTTGAAAGTGACCTGCGGCAGACGATCATAAGGCGTGATCTGCGAAATGGTCGCCAGCTCGAACGCCTGGACATTCAACCCGGCGGTGTAGTTGTCGCCGCGGTAGGTCAGCTGGCCCTGCTGGTTGATGAAGTCGCGCTGTTCGACACCGATCTGGTCGGTTTCCAGATCCTGGAAGTAGAACGGGTCACTGATATCGGTGTAGTCGACTTCGGCCATCAGGCGCTCGTCGAGGCCGCCCTTGTGCTGCCAGTTGACCATCCAGCGCTGATCTTTGTAGTCGGTCTGCAGCTTGCGTTCGTCTTCCCGGTCGTTCAGCCAGGCACCACCGAACTGGCCTTCGCTGGACTCGGTCAGGTAGCGGAATTCACCTTCCATCAACAGGCCACGCTTGGCCATGTAGCGGGGATAGAGGGTGGCGTCGTAGTTCGGCGCGAGGTTGAAGTAGTACGGCGTGACCAGCATGAAGCCGGTGTCGCTGCTGGTGCTGAACGACGGTGGCAGGAAGCCGGACTGGCGACGGTCGTCGATCGGGAAGTAGATATACGGGGTGTAGAGCACCGGAATATCTTTGACCCGCAGGGTGACGTTGGTCGCGGTACCGAAACCGGTAGCCGGGTTCAGGGTGATGTTGTTGCCCTTGAGCTCCCAGGCGTTGCTGTTCGGCTCACAGGTGGTGTAGGTACCGTCCTTCAGGCGGATGATGGCGTTCTCGGCACGCTTGGCGTACAGGGCGCTGCCGCGCACGCGAGACTTGTGCATCACGTATTCGGCGTTGTCGACCTTGGCCTCGCCCGTGTCGAGCTGGATGTCGGCGTGGTCACCGACGACCAGCGAGCCGTTGTCGCGGATCTTCACGTTGCCGCTCAGCTCGCCGCGGTTCTCGGCCTGGTAGAGGTTGGCCTCGTCGGCCTCGACCTGCATGCTGCCCTGGCGCATGACCACGTCACCGGCGAGGGTGGCAATCTGCTGCTCCTGCTGGTAGCGGGAAACCTTGGCACCGATGAAGGTCGGCGCTTCGTCCTTCGGCGTGTCGTCGCTCATGCCCGGACGGGTCGGTTCGATATAGGCGCCGGCGCAGTACGGACCGGCTTCGGCGAGCTGGGCTGCGGTCAGCTTCTCGCGAGGCACCCAGTCCAGGTGGCTGTAGTCGGCACTGCGGGATTTCAGACCACGGCCCTTGGCCTCGGTGACCAGGACTGGCTTGGGACCGTTGTCCTCGGCGCTGCCGGCCTGTTCCGGCGTGGCATTGGCCGAGCTCACCGCCGCGCCATCATGGATCGGGCGGGGTGGCAGGGTGGCGGCGTTGGTCTTGGGTTTGCAGTCCCATCCGCCGGATGCGGAAACCTGGCAGTCGAACTGCTCGGCGGCCACCACGTACGACGTGGCCAGAGGTTGCAGCGCCAGCAGACCGCCGGTGACCAGCAACGGGAATTTTTTACGAAACGCGGGGGATTTCAATGCCATCTTATTAGTCCGGGCTTCCTGCGTGCCATCTGCCCGCGTGTGGGGCCGCACGCCTCTCGATGGTCTGAAAAAGATGCTGGATGATAAAGCATGCCCCGCTTGACGGCTAGGCTCTCTAAGAAATGCATCCCAGTCGCCGATACAGCGATGAAAACAGGCTCGGAATGCGCATTTACAACCAGTAAACTCCGCTTCCTCGTCTGTATTCGCCTTGCCCGGCCTGCGTCCGAATACATTCCATATCCAGTCCGGGGCCGTCGGAGACCCTTGCAATGCCCGATCACGATGTACGCCTGCAGCACCTCACCGCCTGGCTCGACGAGCAACTGGCCAACCTGTTCCGCGCGCAGGGCTGGGGGCCGGTGCCCGCGGCCAGCCTGACCGCCGCCAGCAGCGACGCGAGTTTTCGCCGTTACTTCCGCTGGCAGGCCGATGGTCGCAGTTTCATCATCATGGATGCGCCTCCGCCCCAGGAAAACTGCCGTCCCTTCGTCGACATCGCCCGCCTGCTGGCCAGCGCCGGGGTCAATGTGCCGGTGATCCACGGCGAAGACCTGGAGCGCGGCTTCCTGCTGCTGAGCGACCTGGGCAACCAGACCTACCTCGACGTGATCGACGCCGGCAATGCCGACGCCTTGTTCCACGATGCCATCGATGCATTGCTGGCGTTCCAGCGTTTGCCACTGGATGCACCATTGCCCAGCTATGACACGGCCCTGCTGCGCCGCGAGCTGGAGTTGTTCCCCGAGTGGTACGTCGGCCGCGAGTTGGCGCAGCGCTTCGACGAACGGCAGGCCGCCGCCTGGCGGCGGGTCAGCGCGCTGCTGATCGACAGCGCCCTGGCCCAGCCGAAGGTGCTGGTGCACCGCGACTACATGCCGCGCAACCTGATGCGCAGCGTGCCGAACCCGGGTGTGCTGGATTTCCAGGACGCCGTCTACGGTCCGGTCACCTACGACATTACCTGCCTGTTCAAGGATGCCTTCCTCAGCTGGCCGCAGGCGCGGGTCGCCGGCTGGCTGCGTGACTACTGGCAACGTGCCCGGGCGGCGGGCATTCCGGTCCAGGCCGACTTCGAGGACTTCCACCGCGCCAGCGACCTGATGGGCGTGCAGCGTCACCTGAAAGTGATCGGCATCTTCGCCCGCATCTGCCACCGCGATGGCAAGCCGCGCTACCTGGGCGATGTGCCGCGCTTCTTTGCCTATATAGATGAAGTGATTTCCCGACGGCCGGAGCTGGCCGAGCTGGGTGAGCTGCTCGCCAGCCTGCGCCCGGCGGTGGAGGCGCGCCCATGAAGGCGATGATCCTCGCGGCGGGCAAGGGTGAGCGGATGCGTCCGCTGACCCTGCATACGCCCAAGCCGCTGGTGCCGGTGGCGGGCGTGCCGCTGATCGAGTATCACCTGCGAGCCCTGGCTGCGGCGGGCTTTACCGAGGTGGTGATCAACCATGCCTGGCTGGGCCAGCAGATCGAGGATCATCTCGGCGACGGCTCGCGCTGGGGCCTGAGTATCCGCTTCTCGCCGGAAGGCGAACCCCTGGAAACCGGCGGCGGCATCTTCAAGGCACTGCCGTTGCTGGGGGAGGCGCCGTTCCTGCTGGTCAACGGCGATATCTGGACCGATTACGACTTCGCCCGTCTGCGTCAGCCGTTGCATGGCCTGGCGCACCTGGTGCTGGTGGACAACCCGGGGCATCACGGTGCTGGAGACTTCCGCCTCGCAGGCGATCAGGTCGAGGATGGCGCCGGCGCCCCAGACACCCTGACCTTCAGCGGTATCTCGGTGCTCGACCCGGCGCTGTTCGCCGGCTGCCAGGCGGGCGCGTTCAAGCTCGCCCCGCTGTTGCGCCAGGCCATGGCCGCTGGCCGGGTCAGCGGCGAGCATTTCCGTGGGCACTGGGTGGATGTCGGCACCCTGGAGCGTCTTGCCGAAGTCGAGCGCCTGCTCGCCGAGCGCCGCTGACATGCTGTGGCCGAGCACAGTGATCGGAGCCGGTGCCGGCTTCGCTATCGCCAGCATTCCTGGCGCGCTGTTGGGAGCCCTGCTCGGGCAGGCGATGGACCGCCGTTTGCAGTTGCACAGCTGGGCGCATCTGCGGGAAAAACTCGGCGGTCGTCCGGTTCTGCGCGACGACGAGGTGCTGTTCGTCCTGCTGGGACGCCTGGCGAAAAGCGATGGTCGCGTCGTCGAGGCGCATATCCAGCAGGCACGCCAGGAAATGCAGCGTCTGGAAATGAAGGACCTCGCCCGGCAGAGAGCCATCGCCGCGTTCAACCTCGGCAAGGCCGGGCGCGAGAAGGTCGACGGGCATCTGCAACGCCTGAAGCTGCAGCCGCATGCCGCCGAAGGGGTATTGCGCGCCTGTTGCCGGATGGCCTGGGCCGACGGTCGTGCCGGGCGTGACGAGCGGGAATTGCTGCTGCACTGGGGCCGGCAACTGGGCTGGTCGGCGGCCAAAGTGCAGGCCCTGGCGGGCGACTACGAGCCGCGCAAGGCCGCGCTGGAAGGACCGGGCAGTTATGCCGAGGCCCTGCGCCTGCTGGGTGTGACCACGGACACCGGTTCAGGCGAGGTCAAGCAGGCCTATCGGCGCCTGATCAGCCGCAACCATCCGGACAAGCTGCAGGGCAGCGGCGCCAGCCCGGCCAGGGTCCGCGAGGCGACCGAGCGCACCCGCGAACTGCACCAGGCCTACGCCATCATCCGCAAGCACCGCGATTTCTAATCGATCTCGCTAGGGCTCAGCCAGCCACGAATCCGCCTGAACAACTGCTCCTGTTCCGCGGAGCGGTTGCCGGGCATGGCGGTCAGGGCGACCTGCTTGTAGTCGCTGTCCTTCATTCGCTTGCTGGCCTGCAGACGCTGCTTCGCCGCCTGACGGGCCGATCCCTGGTCGTTGTAGTAGAAGTCGGCGGTCGGCACTTTCAGAGTGGCGGTCAGGCTGTCCAGGCTGCGCTCGGCCTTGACTGGCGTCTGCACCGAAACCATCACCAGTTTCTGTACCTGCGCCGGCTGCCGTTCGCTCAGGTAGCGGGTTGCCCAGTAGGCACCGGTACCGCTGCCGAGGACCACGACGCTGCGCGCGTTGTGCTGCTGGGCGTAGGCCACGGCGGCGTCGAGGCGGGCGAAGATGCGCTCGGCATCGCTGTTGTCGCCGCTGTTCTCGGCGCTGGCGGTGTCGCTGGCTTCTGTCTCGCTCTCCACGGCGGTGGCCTGGGCGATATTGGCATTGGCGTCGGCCGGGGTGTCCTTGGCCGGTGCCGCCTTGCTGGTGTCTTCGGTCTTTGCTGCGGGCGCCGGGCTTTCGCTGCGTGCCACCGGGCTGTCAGTGAGCAGGTCGGGCAGCGCCAGGCTCAGGGTGCCCCAGTCGGCATCGGGGAATTTACGCCGCAGCGGGCCGACGGTCTTCGGCCAGTCGGCGCTTTCACCGGCACCGGCGAGGATCACCAGCACACCTTGCGGTGTCGGGCTGTTGGCCGGCTTCCACAAGGCCAGGAATGTGTCGCTGCCGGCTTGCAGGGTCTGCTGTTCTTCCTTGGGCACCTGGCGTTCCAGGGCAAGGGCGTCTTCCTGGTTGCGCTCGATCAGGGCAGGGCGCTGAGCGGTGGCGTCCGGGGCGGTTTCTGGCTTTTTGCCATCCTCGGCATGGGCACTACAAGGTAGTATCAAGGTCAGGCATAACGCAGGAAGCGTCGTGCGATAAAGTGAGAACATTGATCGATCCAGGCCAGAATGATACCGGCAGCCTAATGGTATTTGTCCGGGACGGCCACGTTTGGCGGCCGTCCTTCTATTGACGAGATTCAAGATGATTCGTTTGCGCCGTCTGTGGGTTATCGGCTGTCTGTGCTTGCCCTTGATCGTCCTGGCCGGCCCCGCGCCGTCGACCGTGCAACTGGGCCCGGCGCAGCAGCAGTGGCTCGAGCAGCACCGCAGCTTGCGTGTCGGGATGATCCTGCAGGCGCCCTTCGCCCAGTTCGACCGGCGCCTGCAGCAGTTGTCCGGGGTCAACGTCGAGGTGATGAACATGCTCGCGCGCAACCTCGGCCTGGACCTGACCTGGCGCAATTTCTCCGACCAGGCCGAGCTGGAGCATGCCCTCGCCGCCGGCGAGATCGACCTGGCCCCCGGCCTGACCCAGACCCCCGCGGGCCTGCGCCTGTGGTTGTTCAGCGATCCCTACATGCGCGTGCCGCAACTGATCGTCGGCCAGCGCAGCGGCGCGGTGATGGTGGATGTGGAGAAGATCGGCGACATCGAGCGGGTGGCCGTGCGCATGCCCAGTGCGGTGGCCGACTACCTGCGTGCGACTTACGCGAATCTCAACCTGCAGGGCGTTCCCGGCGAGCGCCAGGCCTTGCAACTGGTGGTCGGCGAGCAGGCACGTTATGCGGTGGTGGACGAGGCGCAACTGAGCCGCTTGTCCCGGGAAAGCGAATTCAGCGAGCTGGCTGTGGTCGGCGACATCGGTTTTCCCCAACTGCTGCGGGTGGCTTCGCGGCGCGACTGGCCGCTGCTGGCAGACATCCTCGAACGTGGTCTGCAGGCGATATCGGCGCGGGACCTGGAGGAATTGCACACGCGCTGGCTGCAACCCAAGTACCCGCGCCTGAGCGAATCGCCGGGCTTCTGGCAGAACCTTGCGCTGCTGTTTGCCGCACTGTTTTTCAGCGCGGTGGCGATCGTGGTCTGGCAGCGCCGTCAGCAGCACTTTCTCGAGCACAGCCTGCTCGCCGCGCGGGAGGATATTGCCCGCCGCCTGGACCGCGAGCAGGCCCTGCGGCTGAGCCAGTTTTCCCTCGACCAGAGCACCGTGGGCATTCTCTGGGTGCACTGGGACAGCCATGTGCGCTATGCCAACCGCGCCGCGGAAAGCATGCTCGGCTATGCGCCTGGCGGAGTGCTGGAGCGGCCGCTGATCGACTTCGAGCCGCAACTGCACATGGACCGCTGGCTGGACCTGTGGAAGCGCTCGCGGGCCAGTGTCGAGACGGCGCAACGCTTCGAAACCCAGTGGCTGCGTGCCGACGGCAGCCTGCTGCCGGTGGACGTGTCGTTGAGTTTCCTGCGCTTTCGCGATGCCGAATACCTGGTGGTCTATCTCACCGACGTCAGCGAGCGCCGCCGGGCCCAGGCGGCCCAGCGCGAGAGCGAGGCGCGGCTCAAGGGGATCGCCGCCAACGTGCCGGGACTGGTGTTTCGCCTGGAGCGCGATCCGGGTATCGACGAGTTGGAGTTCCCCTACATCAGCGAGGGCAGCGAGGCGCTGGTCGGCTACGCGCCGGCGGAGATCCAGGACCCGGAAATGGGCTTGCGCAACCTCGTGCACAGCGCCGACCGGGCCGACTATCACCGGGTCCAGGACCAGGCCCTGGCCAGCGACAGCGACTGGTCGTGGCAAGGCCGGATCCTCACTCGCCAGGGCGAACAGCGCTGGGCCGACATCAAGGCCAGTGCGCGGACCCTGAGCAATGGCCGGGTGGTCTGGGACGGTATCGTCTGGGACATCACCCAGAGCAAGCAGGTCGAGCTCGAACTGGCCAGCTCCCGCGAACAGCTGCGCGAGCTGGCCGCGCACCTGGAGAGCGTGCGCGAGGAGGAAAAGGCGCGAATCGCCCGCGAGGTGCATGACGAGCTGGGGCAGATGCTCACCGTACTCAAGCTGGAAACGTCCATGTGCGAGCTGGCCTATGCCGACCTCGACCCCGGGCTCACCGAGCGCCTGGGCAGCATGAAGAAGCTGATCGCCCAGCTGTTCCAGCTGGTGCGCGATGTGGCGACCGCGCTGCGTCCTCCGATTCTCGACGCCGGCATCGCCTCGGCGATCGAATGGCAGGCCCGTCGCTTCGAAGCGCGTACGCAGATTCCGTGCCTGGTGCAGGTTCCGGAACACCTGCCGCCGTTGAGCGACGCCAAGGCCACCGGGCTGTTCCGCGTGCTGCAGGAGGTGCTGACCAACGTCATGCGTCATGCCCGCGCGCATACTGTGGAGATCAGCCTGACCCTGGAAGGCGCGATGCTGTGCCTGCGCGTCAGCGATGACGGCGTCGGCTTCCGGGTGGACGACAGCGATGCCCGGCGCAGTTCCTTCGGGCTGGTCGGCATGCGTGAGCGGGTGTTGATGCTGGGCGGTGACATGCACCTGGAAAGTGAGCCGGGCGAGGGCACCAGCCTGAGCGTACGAATTCCTCTGGA
The DNA here is from genome assembly GCF_032621685.1 of Pseudomonas sp. zfem002. NCBI lineage: Bacteria > Pseudomonadati > Pseudomonadota > Gammaproteobacteria > Pseudomonadales > Pseudomonadaceae > Pseudomonas > Pseudomonas sp. zfem002. Next base: position 121,397 of record NZ_JAVYJH010000006.1, read on the forward strand.
TTGAAACGGGAGCGCGACAGTGATTCGAGTATTGGTGGCAGAAGACCACACCATCGTGCGCGAGGGCATCAAGCAACTGATCGGCCTGGCCAAGGACATGCAGGTGGTGGGCGAGGCGGGCAATGGCGAGCAGTTGCTCGAGGCGCTGCGGCATACGCCGTGCGAGGTGGTGCTGCTGGACATCTCCATGCCTGGGGTCAACGGACTCGAGGCGATCCCGCGGATTCGCGCGCTGAACGCGCCGCCGGCGATCCTCGTGCTGTCGATGCACGACGAGGCGCAAATGGCGGCCCGCGCCCTGAAGGTCGGCGCCGCCGGCTACGCCACCAAGGACAGCGACCCGGCGCTGCTGCTGACCGCCATTCGCCGGGTCGCCGGGGGTGGTCGCTACATCGATCCGGACCTGGCCGACCGCATGGTCTTCGAAGTGGGCCTGACCGATACCCGGCCGCTGCACTCGCTCCTGTCGGAGCGCGAATTCTCGGTGTTCGAGCGCCTGGCCCAGGGCGCCAACGTCAACGATATCGCCCAGCAGCTGGCGCTGAGCAACAAGACCATCAGTACGCACAAGGCGCGTCTGATGCAGAAGCTGAATGTGACGTCGCTGGCGGAGCTGGTGAAGTATGCGATGGAGCACAAGCTGCTCTGAGTGTTCTGGAAGCGACCTCGGCAAGATTGATGTCGTCTGGGCGGGCCTCATCGCTGGCAACGCCAGCTCCCACAGTATCCGCAGCGCTGCTGAACCCTGTGGGAGCTGGCGTTGCCAGCGATGAGGCCATCAGCAACGGCACATATCTAAAACCGTCATCTTTGTAGGGCAATCCCTACAAGCACCTTTCCAGCCGGCTGATAGGAATCTCTCAGCCCCCCCGATTTTCGCCACCCCGACCCTTCTCTACGCTTGGATCACAGCAGTCATCCAACAAAAAGGTGCGGGTATGAGTGAGGTCAATTCGAACGCTGCGACCAGCGAGACGCTGGTCAGCTTCCGTGGTGTGCAGAAGAGCTACGACGGCGAGTCGCTGATCGTCAAAGACCTCAACCTGGATATCCGCAAGGGCGAGTTTCTCACCCTGCTCGGCCCTTCCGGTTCGGGCAAGACCACCAGCCTGATGATGCTGGCCGGCTTCGAGACGCCGACCGCTGGCGAGATCAAGCTGGCCGGTCGTTCGATCAACAACGTGCCGCCGCACAAGCGCGACATCGGCATGGTGTTCCAGAACTACGCGCTGTTCCCGCACATGACCGTGGCGGAAAACCTGGCCTTCCCCCTCAGCGTGCGCAACCTGAGCAAGACCGACATCAGCGAGCGGGTCAAGCGCGTGCTCAACATGGTCCAGCTGGATGCCTTCGCCCAGCGCTATCCCGGCCAGCTCTCCGGCGGCCAGCAGCAGCGCGTGGCCCTGGCCCGGGCACTGGTGTTCGAGCCGCAGCTGGTCTTGATGGACGAACCCCTCGGCGCCCTCGACAAGCAGCTGCGCGAACACATGCAGATGGAGATCAAGCACCTGCACCAGCGCCTGGGCGTGACCGTGGTCTACGTGACCCACGACCAGGGCGAGGCGCTGACCATGTCCGACCGCGTCGCAGTGTTCCACCAGGGCGAGATCCAGCAGATCGCCGATCCGCGCACCCTCTACGAAGAGCCGAAGAACACCTTCGTCGCCAACTTCATCGGCGAGAACAACCGCATCAATGGTCGCCTGCTCAGCCGCGACGGCGATCGCTGCCAGGTGGCCCTGGCCCGTGGCGAGAAGGTCGAGGCCCTGGCGATCAACGTCGGCGAGGCCGGCGAGCCGGTGACCCTGTCGGTGCGTCCGGAGCGCGTGCGTCTCAACGGCCACAGCGAAAGCTGTGTCAACCGCTTCTCCGGCCGTGTGGCCGAATTCATCTATCTGGGCGACCACGTGCGGGTCCGTCTGGAAGTCTGCGGCAAGGCCGACTTCTTCGTGAAGCAGCCGATCGCCGAACTCGACCCGGCGCTGGCCGTGGGCGACGTGGTACCGCTGGGCTGGGAGGTCGAGCACGCCCGCGCGCTCGATCCACTCCTGGAAGCCCACTGAGGTTTGCTAACCAACACCCTGCACTGTGGAGAGAATAAGAATGCTCAAACACTTGAAGTTGACCGCCCTGGCACTGGGTCTGTGCACCGCGACCCACGCCCTGGCGGCAAGCGATCTCACTGTGATTTCCTTCGGCGGCGCCAACAAGGCGGCGCAGGTCAAGGCGTTCTACGAGCCTTGGGAAAAGGCGGGCAAGGGCAAGATCGTCGCGGGTGAGTACAACGGCGAGATGGCCAAGGTCAAAGCCATGGTCGACACCAACAGCGTGTCCTGGAACCTGGTCGAGGTGGAGTCGCCGGAACTGGCTCGCGGCTGTGACGAAGGCATGTTCGAAGAGCTGGATCCGGCGCAGTTCGGCAGCGAGTCCGATTTCGTGCCGGGCGCCATCCAGCCATGCGGCATCGGCTTCTTCGTCTGGTCCACGGTGATGGCCTACAACGCCGACAAGCTGAAGACCGCACCGACCAGCTGGAAAGACTTCTGGGACACCAAGACCTTCCCGGGCAAGCGCGGCCTGCGCAAGGGCGCCAAGTACACCCTGGAATTCGCCCTGATGGCTGACGGCGTGGCACCGAAGGAGGTGTACAAGGTCCTCGCCACCAAGGAAGGCCAGGATCGCGCGTTCAAGAAACTCGACGAGCTGAAACCGAGCATCCAGTGGTGGGAAGCCGGCGCCCAGCCGCCGCAGTACCTCGCCTCCGGTGACGTGGTGATGAGCTCGGCCTACAACGGCCGCATCGCCGCCGTGCAGAAGGAAAGCAACCTGAAGGTGGTGTGGAACGGCGGCATCTACGACTTCGACGCCTGGGCCATTCCGAAGGGCGCGAAGAACGTCGAGGAAGCGAAGAAGTTCATCGCCTACTCGGTGCAGCCTGAGCAGCAGAAGATCTACTCGGAAAACATCGCCTACGGTCCGGCCAACTCCAAGGCGGTCGCGCTGCTGTCCGACGAGGTCAAGAAGGACATGCCGACCACCCCGGAAAACATCGCCAACCAGGTGCAGATCGACGTGGCGTTCTGGGCCGACAACAGCGAGCAGCTGGAACAACGCTTCAACGCCTGGGCGGCCAAGTAAGTCGCCCCTCCGGAGCGTCGGCGTGAGGCCGGCGCTCCCCGTTTTCCAAGATTTCCGGAGTTCGCTATGGCCATCGCAGTGCCCATCAAAGAAGGCGCAGGTCCCACCCTCAAGCAGCGCCTGGCGCGTGCCGAGCGGGTCAACCGCTTCAAGGCGCAGGCCCTGATCGCGCCGTTGGCGCTGTTCCTGTTGCTGGTGTTTCTCGTGCCGATCGCCGCGCTGCTGTACAAGAGCGTCGGCAACCCCGAAGTGGTGGGCGGCCTGCCGCGCACCGTGGTCGCCGTGGCCGAGTGGGATGGCAAGAGCCTGCCGGGCGAGCCGGTGTACAAGGCGCTGAGCGAAGACCTCGCCGAATCGCGCAAGAACCAGACCCTGGGCGACCTGTCCAAGCGCCTGAACATGGAGCTTGCCGGCTATCGCAGCCTGCTGGCGAAAACCGCCCGGGCGCTGCCGTTCAAGAGCGAGCCGGCTTCCTATAAAGAAGCCCTGCAGGAACTGGACGAGCGCTGGGGCGACCCTGCCTACTGGCAGGCGATCCGTCGCAATACCAGCGGCGTGACCCCGTTCTACCTGCTGGCGGCCCTCGACCACCGCATCGACGACCTCGGTGAACTGGCCCCGGCTACCCCGGACCAGGCCATCTACCTGGACATCTTCACCCGTACCCTGTGGATGGGCTTCGTCATCACCGCCATCTGCCTGGTCCTGGCCTATCCATTGGCCTACCTGCTGGCCAACCTGCCGACCCGGCAGAGCAACCTGCTGATGATTCTCGTGCTGCTGCCGTTCTGGACCTCGATCCTGGTGCGGGTGGCGGCGTGGATCGTGCTCCTGCAGTCCGGCGGCCTGATCAACAGCGCGCTGATGGCGGTGGGCATCATCGACAAGCCGCTGGAGCTGGTGTTCAACCGCACCGGTGTGTACATCTCCATGGTCCACATCCTCCTGCCGTTCATGATCCTGCCGATCTACAGCGTGATGAAGGGCATCTCGCCGACCTACATGCGCGCGGCGATCTCGCTGGGCTGCCATCCCTTCACCAGCTTCTGGCGCGTGTACTTCCCGCAGACCTACGCCGGTGTCGGTGCCGGATGCCTGCTGGTGTTCATCATGGCAATCGGCTACTACATCACCCCGGCACTGCTGGGCAGCCCGAACGACCAGATGGTCAGCTACTTCGTGGCCTTCTACACCAACACCAGCATCAACTGGGGCATGGCGACCGCGCTGGGCGGCCTGCTGCTGCTGGCCACCGTGCTGCTGTACCTGATCTATAGCTGGCTGGTCGGCTCCAGCCGCCTGCGCCTGAGCTGAGGAGCGAAATCATGCTGAGCCCCTACATGTCGCCCGTCGAGCGGGTCTGGTTCTACAGCTTGCGCATTCTCTGCGGGCTGGTCCTGCTGTTCCTGGTGTTGCCGGTGCTGGTGATCATCCCGCTGTCGTTCAACAGCGGCAGCTTCCTGGTCTACCCGCTGCAGGGCTTCTCGCTGCAGTGGTACCACAACTTCTTCGCCTCCGATGAATGGATGCGCGCCCTGAAGAACAGCATCATCGTCGCCCCGGCGGCGACGGTGCTGGCCATGATTTTCGGCACCCTGGCCTCGATCGGCCTGACCCGCGGGGACTTCCCCGGCAAGTCGCTGATCATGGCCCTGGTGATTTCGCCGATGGTGGTGCCGGTGGTGATCATCGGGGTCGCCAGCTACCTGTTCTTCGCCCCGCTGGGGCTGGGCAACAGCTTCCTCTCGCTGATCCTGGTGCATGCGGTGCTCGGCGTGCCGTTCGTCATCATCACCGTGTCGGCGACCCTGCAGGGCTTCAACCACAACCTGGTGCGCGCCGCGGCCAGCCTGGGTGCCTCGCCGATCACCACCTTCCGCCGGGTGACCCTGCCGCTGATCGCGCCGGGGGTGATCTCGGGGGCGCTGTTCGCCTTCGCCACCTCGTTCGACGAAGTGGTGGTGACCCTGTTCCTCGCCGGCCCCGAGCAGGCGACCCTGCCGCGGCAGATGTTCAGCGGGATTCGCGAGAACCTCAGCCCGACGATTGCCGCCGCCGCGACGCTGCTGATCGCCTTCTCGGTGATCCTGCTGCTGACCCTGGAGTGGCTGCGCGGGCGCAGCGAGAAGCTGCGGACCCAGCAACCCGCCTGAGGCTGGCGCGTTCCCTGTAGGAGCGGGCTTGCCCGCGAAAGGACCGCGCCAGCGGTCCCCGATAGCGGTGACGTCGGGGACCGCTGGCGCGGTCCTTTCGCAGGCAAGCCAGCTCCTACGGGGGGTATGTGAGTCAATGCTGGGCGTCCGACCACCGCACCGGCCTTTTCCCTGATGTACAATGCGCGCCACCGTGAATTTGCCCAAAGGTGCGCCATGCAGCCCTTCGCTATTGCCCCCTCGATCCTTTCCGCCGACTTCGCCCGTCTGGGCCAGGAGGTCGACGACGTGCTGGCCGCCGGTGCCGACATCGTCCACTTCGACGTCATGGACAACCACTACGTGCCCAACCTGACCATCGGTCCGATGGTCTGCTCGGCGCTGCGCAAGTACGGCGTGACCGCGCCGATCGACGTGCACCTGATGGTCAGCCCGGTCGATCGCATCATCGGCGACTTCATCGAGGCTGGTGCCACCTACATCACCTTCCACCCGGAAGCCTCGCAGCACATCGACCGCTCCCTGCAACTGATCCGCGACGGCGGCTGCAAGGCCGGCCTGGTGTTCAACCCGGCCACCGGCCTGGATGCGCTGAAGTACGTGATGGACAAGGTCGACATGGTCCTGCTGATGAGCGTCAACCCCGGTTTCGGCGGGCAGAAGTTCATTCCCGGCACCCTCGACAAGCTGCGCGAAGCCCGCGCCCTGATCGACGCCAGCGGCCGTGACATCCGCCTGGAAATCGACGGCGGGGTCAACGTCAGCAACATCCGCGAAATCGCCGCGGCGGGTGCCGACACCTTCGTCGCCGGCTCGGCCATCTTCAATACCCCGGACTACAAGGCCGTGATCGACCAGATGCGCGCCGAACTGGCCCTGGCACGCGCATGAGCGGCTTCGAGCAGCTGTTCCCGCAACGCCTGCCGAAGCTGGTGATGTTCGACCTCGACGGCACGCTGATCGACTCGGTCCCGGATCTGGCGGCGGCGGTGGATCGCATGCTGCTCGAAATGGGACGTCCCCCCGCGGGCATCGCCGCGGTGCGCCAGTGGGTCGGCAACGGTGCTCCGGTGCTGGTGCGCCGGGCCCTGGTCGGCGACATCGAGCATTCGTCGGTGAACGAACAGGAGGCCGAGCACGGCCTGCAGATCTTCATGCGCGCCTATGGCGAAAGCCATGACCGTACCGTGGTCTATCCGGGCGTGCGCGATACCCTGCGCTGGCTGCAGGAGCAGGGCGTGGAAATGGCCCTGATCACCAACAAACCTGAGCGTTTCGTCGGTCCGCTGCTGGACCAGATGCAGATCGGCCTCTACTTCCGCTGGGTCATTGGCGGCGACACCCTGCCGCAGAAGAAGCCTGATCCGGCCGCGCTGCTGCATGTGATGCGCATGGCCGCGGTCGAGCCGGACGACGCGCTGTTCGTCGGCGACTCGCGCAGCGATGTGCAGGCGGCGAAGGCCGCCGGGGTGAAGTGCGTGGGGCTGACCTACGGCTACAACCATGGCCGTCCGATCAGCGAGGAATTGCCGGCACTGGTGATCGACGACCTGCGCGCCTTGCTCCCGGTTGCTTCGCTGCAGCCACTGAGCTAACGTTGAGCCCTTCGACCCCCTACCTGGTAGAGATTCCATCGTGGTAGCACCTGGCAAACTCTGGATGAAAGTCATCAAGGCCCTGGCCCGTTGGCGTTGGCGCGCCTGACTTCCCTCCCGCCGGCTGCGATCCGGCACGTTTGCCATTTGATCTTTCTTGCCCTACCGCCACGAGGCAATCATGACCCGCGAAGAATTCCTGCGCCTGGCCGCTGAAGGCTACAACCGCATTCCCCTGGCCTGCGAAACCCTGGCCGACTTCGACACGCCGCTGTCGATCTACCTGAAACTGGCCGACCAGCCCAACTCCTACCTGCTCGAATCGGTGCAGGGCGGCGAGAAGTGGGGGCGCTACTCGATCATCGGCCTGCCGTGCCGCACCGTGCTGCGGGTCCATGACCACCAGGTGCGCATCACCCTCGACGGCGTCGAGACCGAGCGTCATGACGTGGAAGACCCGCTGGCCTTCGTCGAGACCTTCAAGGACCGCTACAAGGTGCCGACCATCGCCGGTCTGCCGCGCTTCAACGGTGGCCTGGTCGGCTACTTCGGCTATGACTGCGTGCGCTATGTCGAGAAGCGCCTGGGCAAATGCCCGAACCCGGATCCGCTGGGCGTGCCGGACATCCTGCTGATGGTCTCGGACGCCGTGGTGGTGTTCGATAACCTGGCCGGCAAGATGCACGCCATCGTGCTTGCCGATCCATCCCAGGAAAATGCCTACGAACAAGGCCAGGCGCGCCTGCAGGAACTGCTCGAGCAACTGCGCCAGCCGATCACCCCGCGCCGTGGCCTGGACTTCAGCGGCCCAGCGGCTGCCGAACCGGCGTTTCGCTCCAGCTTCACCCAGGCGGACTACGAGCGTGCGGTGGATACCATCAAGGAATACATCCTCGCCGGCGACTGCATGCAGGTGGTGCCGTCGCAACGCATGTCCATCGACTTCGGCGCCGCGCCGATCGACCTGTACCGGGCGCTGCGCTGTTTCAACCCGACGCCGTACATGTACTTCTTCAACTTCGGCGACTTCCACGTGGTGGGCAGCTCGCCGGAAGTGCTGGTGCGGGTCGAGGACAACCTGGTCACCGTGCGTCCGATCGCCGGCACCCGTCCACGCGGCGCCACCGAGGAAGCCGACCGGGCCCTGGAAGAAGACCTGCTGTCCGACGAGAAAGAGATCGCCGAGCACCTGATGCTCATCGACCTGGGCCGCAACGATACCGGTCGGGTATCGGAAGTCGGCTCGGTGAAGCTCACCGAGAAGATGGTCATCGAGCGTTATTCCAACGTCATGCACATCGTTTCCAACGTCACCGGCCAACTGAAGAGCGGCCTGACCGCGATGGACGCGCTGCGGGCGATCCTGCCGGCGGGCACCCTGTCCGGTGCGCCGAAGATTCGCGCGATGGAGATCATCGACGAGCTGGAGCCGGTCAAGCGCGGTGTCTACGGTGGTGCGGTGGGGTATTTCGCCTGGAACGGCAACATGGACACCGCGATTGCCATCCGTACCGCGGTGATCAAGGACGGCGAGCTTCATGTCCAGGCCGGTGGCGGCATCGTTGCCGACTCGGTGCCGGCGCTGGAGTGGGAAGAAACCATCAACAAGCGCCGGGCGATGTTCCGTGCGGTGGCGCTGGCTGAGCAGAAGCCTCGGTAACAAGACTGTTGTAGGAGCGTGGCTTGCCCGCGAAGGACCGCATCGCGGTCCTTTCGCAGTGGTTCGTCACACGACAAGCCAGCTCCTACGAGGTGGTGGGCGTCAGAACTCCAGGCTCAGCGCCAGATTCACCCCCTGCTGGGTCAACTCATCACTGGTGACCCGGTTGTAGCTCCCGCGCAATGCCAGTCCCGGCGCCAGGGTCTGGCTCACACCAAGACTCACCCGCGTCAGGCTGCTATGCGGCGCATACCCGGTCAGGGTGAAATCGTTCGCCGGCAGGCTGTTGAGGTGTATGGTCAGGTCCTGGCGGTCATCCTCGAACTCGTGCTCCTTGGCCACCTCGCCGAACGCCAGCGTCGCTGGTGTCACCTGGAATTTCCCTTGCAGACCCAGGCCCAGCCGTCGCGAATCGCGCTTCTGGTCATCGAAGGTCAGCGCTGTGGAGCGTGAACCCTCTTCGCTGTAGCCATCCACCTTGATCCGTGCGTAATCGGCGCTGACGAACGGTGACAGATGCCACGGACTTCCCGGTTCCGCCAGGTCGAAGCCGAGGCGGGCGGACACTGCGAGCAGGTCGCCATCCGTGTCGCCTTTCTCGCTGCGATCGTTCGGGCCGAGGGCGAAAGTGCGCTTCAGGTCGTCATAGTCGAGCTTTCCGCCGGTCAGCGCGGCATCAGCCCACCAGCGGTCGTGGTTGAACTGCGCGAACACCGTGGCGAGATAACTGTTCAGGCGGTAGTCGGAATCCTGCGGGCCCGCTTCAAGCTTCTGCCGATAGAAGCCGCCGGCAATACCGACACGCCAGTTTTCGTCGAGACGATAGCTGCCGCCCACAGTGAGGCTGTAGCCGTGACCGTCGGCACTGGCCGAACTGCTCTGGCTGTCGAGGTCGAGCTTCTGGCCGCTGGCGGCGACGATTGCCTGCCATTGTCCGACCGCCTGCCAGTCGGCCTGCCACTGGTTGCGCAGTTCGCTCTGGTGGACGTTCAGGGTGCCGTAGGCCATTTCCGGCAGAAGGGTCAGCTCCCAAGGCGCGGAGAGAATGGAGTAGCCGTAGTCGGCGATCATCTTCTGACCGGCGATGGTCGGGTGCACCGAGTCGTTGAACAGCAGCTTGGTCGGGTCCGGGTTGGTGCCGTTGGCGCCGTAGACCGGGTTCTGCGTACAGCCGTTGCCGCTGTAGCAGGTGCGCAGCAGGTTCTGGTCGGCGGCCAGGCCGAACTGCGTCGGCGCAGCGAGTGCCTCGTTGAACAGCAGGGGAATGTTCAGCGGGATGATTTCGGCATCGATGCGCGCCAGCTGGCTGACCAGCGTCTGGTTGAACACCGCGCTGAGCTGCGAGCTCGGGCCCTGCAGTGGCGTGCCGTTGAGCGCCGGGGTCAGGCCGAGGTCGGGCAGCAGCCAGACCATGATGTAGCGCGCGCCGGCCTGTTGCAGCGCCTGGGCGCTGGCGGCCAGCTGGCTGGCCGAGGTGGCCGCGGCGACGGGCGAGGTGATCAGCCCCTGGAGAAAGTCGTTACCGCCGCCGGTGAGGTAGTACAGCGCATTCGGATCGGCCAGGCGCCCGCCGGCCAGGTAGCCGGGACGCTGGCGCAGCACCGTGCCGGCGCCGGGGTTGCCGGGCGGGATGACCACCAGGGATTCGCCGGTGATGGACTGGTAGATCTGGTCGGTGCGATAGCCTCCGGTCGCCCAGTTGTTGCCGTCGGGGAGCCCCAGCGCGGCGTTCACCGGCGAAGTGGAAGCGTTCAGGTCAGCCGCGGCGACCCCGAGATAGCCGCCGAGGATCATCGACGACACCGGGGCGAAGGTCCCGTCCGGGTTGCGGTTGGTGTAGCGCTGGCTGCTGCCGGGCGCGCCCGCGGGGTCGGGGAACTGGCCGGCATCGGCGAGGCTGTCGCCGAAGACGATCATGGTGGAGTAGGGGGATGGAGCGGCCATGGCACTGGAGCAGGCGGCGGCCAGCAGGCACGCGGCCGATTGACGCAGATAGCGGCGTTTTCTCATCGCAAGAGTCCTTCTTGTCATTGTTTTTGGGCATTGCGCGGGTTGAAGGTAGCAAATCCGTCGCTTCCTGGCCTGCCGATATTGCACGCATTGTTTCCGTAAGCTACTGTGCCGAAACGTATGAACGAGACCTACCCCGTGTTGATCGTCAGCAAACTCTTGATGCGCGTTATCAAGGCCCACGCCCGTTGGCGTTGGCGCGCCTGACTTTATCTCCTGCCGGTTTCCCGGCCCGTTACGTTTTGCCTTTCTGAAATGATTTCACACACCTCTGCAACAGTTGGTAATGACTGGGGCGGGTGGCACTGCATGTCGGCAGTCGGGAAGGCAGTCATTCAAAGTCAGTATTCAAGAGGTTGAACCCAGATGTTACTGATGATCGACAACTACGATTCCTTTACCTACAACGTCGTGCAGTACTTCGGTGAGCTGGGGGCGCAGGTCAAGGTCATTCGCAACGACGAACTGACCATCGAGCAGATCGAAGCCCTGCAGCCCGAGCGCATCGTCGTTTCTCCCGGGCCGTGCACCCCGACCGAAGCGGGTGTCTCCATCGCCGCCATCCATCATTTCGCCGGCAAGCTGCCGATCCTTGGCGTGTGCCTGGGCCACCAGTCCATCGGCCAGGCCTTCGGTGGCGATGTGGTGCGCGCACGCCAGGTCATGCATGGCAAGACCAGCCCGGTCATCCACGAGAACAAGGGCGTGTTCGCCGGTCTCAACAATCCGCTGACCGTGACCCGCTACCACTCGCTGGTGGTCAAGCGCGAAACCCTGCCGGACTGCCTGGAAATGACCGCCTGGACCGCCTTCGAAGATGGCGCCGTCGACGAGATCATGGGCCTGCGCCACAAGACCCTGAACATCGAGGGCGTGCAGTTCCACCCCGAGTCGATCCTCACCGAGCAGGGCCATGCGCTGTTCGCCAATTTCCTCAAGCAGACCGGCGGCCACCGCTAAGGATTGAGTATGGATATCAAGAATGCGTTGAGCCGGATCGTCGGCCACCTGGACCTGTCCACCGAGGAAATGCGCGATGTGATGCGCCAGATCATGACTGGCCAGTGCAGCGAAGCGCAGATCGGTGCCTTCCTGATGGGCATGCGCATGAAGAGCGAAAGCATCGACGAGATCGTCGGCGCCGTCTCGGTGATGCGTGAGCTGGCGGACAAGGTCGAGCTCAACAGCCTTGATGGCGTGGTCGATATCGTCGGTACCGGCGGCGACGGCGCGAATATCTTCAACGTTTCCACCGCCTCGGCACTGGTCGTCGCCGCCGCCGGCTGCACCGTGGCCAAGCATGGCAATCGCGCGGTCTCCGGCAAGAGCGGCAGCGCCGACCTGCTGGAAGCCGCCGGCATCTACCTGAACCTCACGCCGATCCAGGTCGCCCGCTGCATCGACAGCGTGGGCATTGGCTTCATGTTCGCCCAGACCCACCACAGTGCCATGAAACATGCCGCCGGCCCACGTCGCGACCTGGGTCTGCGGACCCTGTTCAACATGCTCGGCCCGCTTACGAATCCGGCTGGTGTGAAGCACCAGGTCGTCGGCGTGTTCACCCAGGCCCTGTGTCGCCCGCTGGCGGAAGTGTTGCAACGCCTGGGCAGCAAGCATGTGCTGGTGGTGCACTCGAAGGATGGCCTGGACGAATTCAGCCTCGCTGCGCCGACCTTCGTCGCCGAGCTGAAGAACGGTGAAATCAGCGAATACTGGGTCGAACCGGAAGACCTCGGGATGAAGAGCCAGAGCCTGCACGGCCTGGCGGTCAGTGGTCCGGAAGAGTCGCTGGCGCTGATTCGCGATGCCATCGGCAAGCGCAAGACCGAGAATGGCCAGAAAGCCGCGGAAATGATCGTGCTCAACGCCGGCGCTGCCCTGTACGCCGCCGACCTGGCGATGACCCTCAAGCAGGGCGTCGAGCTGGCCCACGATGCACTGCACACCGGCCTGGCCCGGGAAAAACTCGAGGAACTGGGCGCCTTTACCGCGGTATTCAAGCAGGAGAATGAAGGATGAGTGTGCCGACCGTTCTGGAAAACATCCTCGCCCGCAAGGTCGAGGAAGTCGCCGAGCGCAGCGCCCGGGTCAGCCTCGCCGAGCTGGAGCGTCTGGCCGCGGCGGCCGATGCGCCACGCGGTTTCGCCAATGCGCTGATCGAGCAGGCCAGGCGCAAGCAGCCAGCGGTGATCGCCGAGATCAAGAAGGCTTCGCCGAGCAAGGGCGTGATCCGCGAGAATTTCGTTCCCGCCGAGATCGCGGTCAGCTACGAGAAGGGCGGGGCGACCTGCCTGTCGGTGCTGACCGATGTCGATTATTTCCAGGGGGCCGACGCCTACCTGCAGCAGGCCCGCGCCGCGGTGCAACTGCCGGTGATCCGCAAGGACTTCATGATCGATCCGTACCAGATCGTCGAAGCCCGTGCCCTGGGGGCCGACTGCGTGCTGCTGATCGTCTCCGCCCTGGACGACGTGAAGATGGCCGAGCTGGCCGCCACCGCCAAGAGCGTCGGTCTCGACGTACTGGTGGAAGTGCATGACGGCGACGAGCTGGAGCGTGCGCTGAAGACCCTCGACACACCGTTGGTCGGGGTCAACAACCGCAACCTGCACACCTTCGACGTCAGCCTGGAAACCACCCTCGACCTGCTGCCGCGCATCCCTCGCGATCGCCTGGCAATCACCGAGAGCGGCATTCTCAACCGGGCCGATGTCGAGTTGATGGAAATCAACGAGGTCTATTCCTTCCTGGTCGGCGAAGCGTTCATGCGGGCCGAGCAGCCGGGTGTGGAGCTGCAGCGTCTGTTCTTCCCCGGACGTGTGGTGCCAGGCCAGAACGGTCTGGATTGATCGATTCGAAGCCGGCGGATGCCGGCTTTTTCATTTCTGTAGGAGCTGGCTTGCCTGCGATGGACCGCAACGCGGTCCCGATTGCGCTGCTTTGGAGAGGGGGAAAAGGACATGAGCGAACAACCTGTAGCCGTCACCGTCGAAGCCGGACTGCATGCCGAGCAGGATCTGCTGGCGGCCGTGTGCAAGGGCGAGCGCGATCACGGCCTGCTGTTCTGGCGTCCGACCGACCGGGCGCTGGTGATGCCACGTCGCATGAGCCGGCTGGAGGGCTTCGAGGCGGCCTGCGGCGAACTGGCGATCTCCGGCTGGCCCGTGCTGCTGCGCGAAACCGGCGGTGAGCCCGTGCCGCAATCGTCGGCGGTGATCAATATCGCGCTGGTCTATGTGGCGCCGCGCAGCGAAGGCGATCAGAACCGCATCGAAAGCGCTTACGAGCGCCTGTGCCTGCCGCTGTGCGAGGTGCTGCGGGAGTGGGGCGGGGTGGCCTCGGTCGGCGAGATCGAAGGGGCGTTCTGCGACGGGCGCTACAACGTCAATCTCAATGGTCGCAAGCTGGTCGGCACCGCCCAGCGCTGGCGCCAGGGCCTCGACGGCAAGCGCCCGGTGGTGCTGGTGCACGGTGCACTGCTGCTGGATAACGAACGCGAGTCGATGGTCGCGGCGGTCAACCGCTTCAACGAATGTTGCGAGCTTGAGCAGCGCTGCCTGGCCGACAGCCATATCGCCCTGCACGAAGTGGTACCCGAGGCGCCGCTGCTGGAGCGCCTGGCCCAGGCCTACGCCCAGACCCTCTGCGCCATCCCGCGGGACTAGCGGGTGCCGAAGACCACCATGGTCTTGCCTTTCACATGCACCAGGTTGCGTTCTTCGAGGTCCTTGAGAACGCGACCGACCATCTCCCGCGAACAGCCGACGATCCGACCGATTTCCTGACGGGTGATCTTGATCTGCATGCCGTCCGGGTGAGTCATGGCATCGGGTTGCTTGCACAGCTCCAGCAGGCAGCGGGCGACCCGGCCGGTGACGTCGAAGAACGCCAGGTCGCCGACCTTGCGGGTGGTGTTGCGCAGGCGCTGGGCCATCTGGCTGCCCAGGGCGTAGAGAATGTCCTGATCCTGGCGCGCCAGTTCACGGAATTTCTCGTAGCTGATTTCCGCGACTTCGCACTCCGTCTTGGCCCGCACCCAGGCACTGCGCTGCTGTTCCTTGCCCGCTGGTTCGAAGAGGCCGAGTTCGCCGAAGAAATCGCCGCTGTTGAGATAGGCGATGATCATTTCCCGACCATCGTCGCCTTCGATCAGGATGGTGACCGAACCCTTGATGATGAACGACAGGGTTTCAGCGGTATCGCCGGCACTGAGGATGTTGCTTTTGGCCGGGAAGCGGCGGCGCTGGCAATGTGCGAGCAGCTTGTCGACGTTCTTGATCTTGGCTGAAAGTGGTGCGGCAACCATGGTTAAGCCCCGAAATACGCGGTCCGTGAGTATTTGTAGTTTTGGGATGGGTGCAAAACGCCATCAATTTGGCGTCAGTTTATCAGACACGGCCTCTGTATCGGCATATTTACTCAAACGCTTAAGCCTTTTCGCCTGTGCCTGTAGGGACTAAGCTGGCAGCCATTTTTTCAAGCATGCGGAGATCGGGTTATGAAGGCGCGTATCCAGTGGGCCGGTGAGGCCATGTTTCTGGGCGAATCGGGGAGCGGGCACGTCGTGGTGATGGACGGTCCGCCCGATGCCGGCGGGCGTAACCTGGGCGTTCGGCCGATGGAAATGCTGTTGCTGGGCCTGGGCGGCTGCAGCAACTTCGATGTGGTCAGCATCCTGAAGAAATCCCGCCAGGCCGTGGAAAGCTGCGAAGCCTTCCTCGAAGCCGAGCGCGCCAGCGAGGATCCGAAGGTGTTCACCAGGATTCACCTGCGCTTCGTGGTCAAGGGTCGTGGCCTGAAGGAGGCCCAGGTCAAGCGCGCGGTGGAGCTGTCGGCGGAGAAATACTGCTCGGCTTCGATCATGCTGGGCCGTGCGGGCGTGGAGATCACCCACAGCTACGAGATCGTCGAACTCGGCTGAGTGCTCAGCGCCGCAGTGCCGGTAGCCAGCTCATCAGGCTGGCCGGCAACGCGGCGCGCCATCTTTCGCTGAGGCGCTCGCGGTGCCGCTGATAACGCAGGCCGAGGCCGATGACCGCCAGGCCGATCAGGCTCAGTACCAGCGGGAACAGCAACGACTCGGCGAACACCTCGTACGACAGATAACCGAGGTACGCCGCCACTCCCAGCGCGCCGAAGACCATGAACATCGGGCGGCGCAGCAGTACCGCGACCAGCATCAGGACGACGTTGATCAGGCAGTACAGGGCCTTGCCCAGTTCACTGTCGCTGTTCATCGACGTCAGTCCGCCCCAGAACGCCAGCAAACCGGCCAGATAACCCCAGAACGCATAGTCCCTGCGGGTGCGGCCGTCGATCAGCAGGAATGCCAGCAGCAGGCCCAGGCCGAACCATAGCGAGACTTCCTGGCGTTGCTCCCAGGTGAAGGTGTCGCCGTGGAACCATTCGCTCAGGTCCATGGACATGAACCACAACGCCACGGCGATCGGCATGACGATGAACGGGAAGGGGATCAGCCGCAGCATCAACAGGCCAGCCGCTATCGTCGCCACTTCCATCAGCAGCCAGCCGCCCTGCACGTAGCGGTAATAGTCGTGGTAGTCGGCCTGGGTGTCATCCAGCGGCCACAGCCCGGTGAGGCGCTCGATGGCGAACGCCGCCAGCGGCACGATGCTCACCGCCACCGCGGCGAGTACGCCGGCGGGAATCGGCTGGCCACGGCGTTGCATGGCCAGGCCGGCGCAGGTCAACGCGGCGATGTACAGCAGCGCAACGGCGAGCAGTGCGTGGTCACCAATGCGCATCCAGGCTTCGCTGAGCAGCCAGCCCATGGCCCCCATGATCAGCAAGGCGCCGAGATAGAACGCCACATGAGCCAGCTGGAAGCTGGGTTGCTCCACCGGCTGCTGGCGCAGGAAGCGCAGCAGCGCCTGTTCCTGCTCGGCGCTCAGCACGCCGGCGTCAACGGCGCGAGCCAGATCCCGGGTTGCGAAGCGCTCGTTCATCGGCGATCAGATGCGGTAGGTGCTTTTGGTCATGACCTTGGCCATCAGGCTCATGCCGAACTTGACCGGAGGCGGGAAACGGAAGCCGCCGGCATCCAGTGCCGCTTCCGCGTGATGTTCCTCGTCGATGCGCATCTGTTCGAGGATCGCCCGGGATTTCTCGTCTTCTGCGGGGATTTGCTCAAGGTGTTCATCCAGATGCTTGCACACCTGGTGCTCGGTGGCGGCAACGAAGCCCAGGCTGACCTTGTCGCTGACCAGCCCGGCGAGCGCGCCGATGCCGAAGGACATGCCATAGAACAGCGGGTTGAGCACGCTCGGCGAGCTACCCAGCTGGCGAATGCGCTGTTCGCACCAGGCCAGGTGGTCGATTTCCTCATCGGCGGCCTGTTCCATCGCCTTGCGCACTTCCGGCAGCTTGGCGGTCAGGGCCTGCCCCTGGTAAAGCGCTTGGGCACAGACTTCACCGGTGTGGTTGATGCGCATCAGTCCGGCGACATGGCGGGCCTGCTTGTCGTCGAGCTCGGATTCGGGCTGGACGATCGCAGGAGACGGGCGGGCAGGTTGGCCGCTGAAGGGCAGCAAGGTGCGCATGGCGGTGTCGGCCTGCAGCAACAAGCGGTCGAGCGGCGAGTATTGACGTTCGGTAGCCATCGGGCACCTCCGCAAGAATGTGCCCGACAGTTTAACCCAATCCCTGTTACAGGGCTTGCGCTGGATCAGCCCGGTGGCCAGTGCATCTGACGCTGGCCGAGCACATGCATATGGATGTGGTAGACGGTCTGGCCGCCCAGCTCGTTGCAGTTCATCACGACGCGGAAGCCGTCTTCGCAACCCAGTTCCCGGGCCAGGCGCTGGGCGGTGAACAGGATGTGTCCGGCCAGGCCCTTGTCTTCCTCGGTGAGGTCGTTGAGGGTGCGGATCGGCTTTTTCGGGATTACCAGGAAGTGTACCGGTGCCTGCGGGGCGATATCGTGGAACGCCAGGACCTGGTCGTCCTCGTAGATGATCTTCGCCGGGATTTCCCGGTTGATGATCTTGGTGAAGATAGTATCCACAACGCTTGCTCCATGGTGGTGGTCGGGCCTGAGTGTACTCAGCCGCTGCGCTGTCGCCCAGTGGCGATTCGCTCAGCGCGGACAGTAGGCGCGATTGATCGCACCGGCCAGCTTGCGGCTGATCCAGCGGCCCAGCAGGCGTGGCGCGCGGGCCAGCCAGCGATTGCGGCGGCCGGGGATGATGATGGCCTGGTTGCGGTCCAGCGCGCGTACCGTGTACAGCGCTACTTCTTCCGCGCTCAGGCAGCGCTTTCCGTTGTCCAGGCGGGGAATGCGCCGGTTCGGCGAGCGTACCGGGCCGGGGCAGAGCACCGAGACTTTGATCCCGGTCTGTCGGAGTTCTTCCCGCAGGCCTTCGGAGAAGTGCAGCACGTAGGCCTTGCTCGCGGCGTAGCTGCTCATCCACGGCCCCGGTGCGAAAGCGGCCAGCGAGGCGACATTGAGGATCTGCCCGCCGCCCTGCACGGCCATGGCGTTGCCTAGGGCATGGCAGAGGCGAGTCAGGGCAAGGATGTTGACCTCCACCAGATCCTGCTCGTCGCCCCACTCCTGAGCGAGGAAATGCCCGTAGGAGCGAATCCCGGCGCAGTTGACCAGCAGATCGATCTGTCGCTCGCCTTCCTCCAGCTCCAGCAGGAAACCCGACAGGCGCAGCGGCTCGCCGAGGTCGCAGGCGCGGAACAGCACCTCCACACCGAAACGCTGGGTCAGCTCGATGGCGACCGGCTCCAGCCGTTCGCGCTGGCGCGCCACCAGGATCAGGTTGCGACCGCGCCGCGCCAATGCTTCGGCCAGTGCCAGGCCCAGACCGCTGGAGGCACCGGTGATCATGGCGTAACGGGTCATGCAGTTCTCCAATGGCGGGGTGTTCGAAAAGGGCGGGTAGTCTACAGCGAGCGCGGGGCAAAGGCTGCCCCGTCAGCGTGGCCAGTGCGTGCCGAGACGATTCGCCGTGGCCAGCGCCTGGCGATACTCCTCGTCGAGACGGGCGATCAAGTCTTCCGTCGGCAATTGCTCATCGATGGCGCCGACACCTTGCCCGGCGGACCACACGGTTTTCCACGCCTTGGCTTCCTCGTGGATTGGCTTGAGCTGGATATCGCCGCCTTTGGCCAGGCTGCCCAGGTCATACCCGGCGCGTTCCAGGCTCTGGCGCATGAAGCTGGCGGGTACGCCGGAAACCGCCGGGGTGTGCACGATATCGGCGGCCTTGGCTTCCAGCAGCATGGTCTTGTATTCCGCCGAGGCCTGGCTCTCCCGGCTGGCGATGAAATGGGTGCCGAGATAGGCCAGGTCGGCGCCCAGCAATTGCGCGGCGAGGATCTCGTGACCGCGGTTGAGGCAGCCGGCGAGCAACAGGGTCTTGTCGAAGAACTCGCGGATCTCGCTGACCAGGGCGAACGGGCTCCAGGTCCCGGCATGCCCGCCGGCACCAGCGGCGACCGCGATCAGTCCGTCGACGCCAGCCTGCGCGGCTTTTTCCGCATGGCGGCGCGTCGTGACATCGTGGAACACCAGGCCGCCATAGCTGTGCACGGCGTCCACCACTTCCTTGACGGCACCAAGGCTGGTGATCACCACGGGCACCTTGTGCTCGATGCACACCGCGAGGTCGGCCTGCAGCCGTGGATTGCTCTGGTGGACGATCAGGTTGACCGCGTAGGGCGCGGGATTGTCCAGCTCGGCCAGGCCGGCGTCGATTTCTTCCAGCCAGGCCTTGAAGCCCGCGGTATCACGCTGGTTCAGTGCGGGAAAACTGCCCATCACGCCGTTGCGGCAACAGGCCAGGACCAGCTGCGGGTTCGAAATCAGAAACATCGGAGCCGCCACCACGGGCAGGCGCAGGCGTTGTTCGAGCAGAGCGGGCAATGACATGGCAGGTTCTCGAGTGAGTGATGGCTACTGTCAGAACGGCTTGACGACCACCAGAATTACGATGAGCAGCAGAAACACCACCGGCACTTCGTTGAACCAGCGGAAATAGGTATGACTGCGGGCGTTTTCACCACGGGCGAAGCGTTTCACGTTGGCGCCGCACATGTGATGGTAGCCGGTGAGCAGCACCACCAGCGTCAGCTTGGCGTGCAGCCAGCCCTGGCTCAGCCAGCCGGGGGTCAGGTAGAGCATCCAGATGCCGAAGACGAACGCGGCGATCATCGCCGGGCCCATGATGAAGCGGTAGAGCTTGCGCTCCATGATCACGAAGCGCTCGCGGCTGATCTGGTCCTGGCTCGCGGCGTGGTAAACGAACAGGCGCGGCAGGTAGAACAGTCCGGCGAACCAGCAGACGATGCTGACGATGTGCAGGGCTTTGATCCATAGGTACAGCATGTTTTCTATTCCTTGGCGGTTCACGGTCGTCAGATAGTAGTGGTTAGGCGCCGCGCCCGTCATCTCAACGGTTGTAGGTGTCACCCCGGACCCCTATCATCGCTGGTTTTCCAGTCGGTTCGTTGATAGGGGGCAGTTCATGGTCAAGGTCGGTATCGTCGGCGGCACGGGTTACACCGGTGTCGAGTTGCTGCGTCTGCTGGCACAGCATCCTCAGGCTGAAGTCGCAGTCATCACCTCGCGCTCGGAAGCGGGCCTGGCGGTGGCCGACATGTACCCGAACCTGCGAGGCCATTACGACGGTCTGGCCTTCACCGTGCCGGACACCAAGACCCTGGCCGCCTGCGACGTGGTGTTCTTTGCCACGCCGCACGGCGTTGCCCATGCCCTGGCCGGTGAGCTGCTGGCGGCCGGCACCAAGGTCATCGACCTGTCCGCCGACTTCCGCCTGCAGGACGCCGACGAGTGGGCCAAGTGGTACGGCCAGCCCCACGGCGCGCCTGAACTGCTGAAGGACGCGGTCTACGGCCTGCCGGAAGTCAACCGCGAGCAGATCCGCCAGGCGCGCCTGATCGCCGTTCCTGGCTGCTACCCGACCGCTACCCAACTGGGCTTCCTGCCGTTGCTGGAAGCCGGTATCGCCGATACTTCGCGGCTGATTGCCGACTGCAAGTCGGGCGTCAGTGGCGCCGGGCGTGGTGCCAGTGTCGGCTCGCTGTTCTGCGAGGCGGGCGAGAGCATGAAGGCCTATGCCGTCAAAGGTCACCGTCACCTGCCGGAAATCCGCCAGGGCCTGCGCCGCGCCGCCGGCGGTGAAGTCGGCCTGACCTTCGTGCCGCACCTGACCCCGATGATTCGCGGTATCCACTCGACCCTGTACGCAACCGTCGCCGATACCTCGGTGGACCTGCAGGCACTGTTCGAGAAGCGCTATGCCGATGAACCGTTCGTCGACGTCATGCCGGTCGGCAGCCATCCGGAAACCCGCAGCGTGAAAGGCGCCAACGTCTGCCGCATCGCCGTGCACCGCCCGCAGGACGGCGATCTGGTGGTGGTACTGTCGGTCATCGACAACCTGGTGAAGGGCGCGTCCGGCCAGGCGGTGCAGAACCTCAACATCCTCTTCGGCCTCGACGAGCGCCTGGGCCTGTCCCACGCCGGCCTGCTGCCATAAGGGGCTGACACATCGGGCTGCGGGCGGCACTTATACTTTCCGCTTGTAGCCTGATGCCGCTTCTATAGTTGACCGATTTTCTAGGGGAAGCGGATAATGCGCGCCATCACGCAATGGCGGCATAACGCCGGGAGATATTCAGCATGAGCGTCGAATCCTTCACCCCTTCGGCTTTGCAGTTCACGCACAACGCCGCGCACAAGGTGAAGACCCTGGTTGACGAAGAGGGCAATGATCGTCTGAAGTTGCGAGTTTTCGTGACGGGCGGTGGCTGCTCCGGCTTCCAGTACGGCTTCACCTTCGATGAAGACATCGCGGAAGATGACACCATCGTCGAGCGCGAGGGCGTTGCCCTGGTGGTCGATCCGATGAGCTTCCAGTACCTGGCCGGTGCTGAAGTGGACTACCAGGAAGGCCTGGAAGGTTCGCGTTTCGTCATCAAGAACCCGAACGCCACGACCACCTGTGGTTGCGGTTCTTCGTTCTCGATCTGATTCGCCGGGACCCTTTGCTGACGCCGCGCTAATGCGCGGCGTTTTGCTTTCTGCGGTTCACGCCGGGTAGATGGCGCCGAGCACGCGCAGGCCGCGGGCACCGGTGACGCTGGGGCGGTTGCCGGCAATGCCTTCCAGACAGCAGTGCGCCAGCCAGGCGAAGGCCATGGCCTCGACCCAGTCCGGGTCGACACCGAACGCCGCGGTGCTGCTTACCTTCGCGTTCGGCAGCAGGTCGGCCAGGCGTTGCATCAGCGCGCCGTTGTGCGCGCCGCCGCCACAGACCAGCAGGACCTGGGTGTCCTCCTGGGCCTTCCTCAGCGAATCGACGATGCTCAGTGCGGTCAGTTCCAGCAGGGTGGCCTGCACATCCTCGTCGGCGCAGGCCGGCTGGGTGCTCAGGTGGTGCTGTAGCCAGGGCAGGTTGAACAGCTCCCGGCCGGTGCTCTTGGGGCCGGTCCCGGCGAAGAACGGATCGCTCAGAAGATTGCCCAGCAGGCCAGGAAGGACCTTGCCGCTGGCTGCCCAGGCGCCGTCGGCGTCGTAGCCGAGTCCCTGCTTCTGGTTGATCCAGGCGTCCAGCAGCACATTGCCGGGACCGCAGTCGAAGCCGCTGACCGGCTTGTCCTTTTCGATCAGGCTGAGGTTGCTGAAACCGCCGACGTTGAGCACCGCCAGGCGTTCGCCCTGGCTGGCGAACAAGGCATCGTGAAACGCCGGTACCAGCGGCGCGCCCTGGCCGCCGGCGGCAACGTCGCGCCGGCGGAAGTCACCGACCACGGTAATGCTGGTGAGCTCGGCGAGCAGGGCGGGGTTGCCGATCTGCACGGTGAATCCACGGGCGGGTTCGTGGCGGATGGTCTGGCCATGGCTGCCGATGGCGCGGATATCTTCAGGGCGAAGATGCTGCGCATCGAGCAGATGCTGGATGCCCTGGGCCGCGAGGCGTACCCACTCGGCTTCCGCCAGGGCGGCGCGGGCGATCTCGTCGGGACCGCTGGCGCACAGGCCAAGCATGGCCAGGCGCAGCGTCTCGGGCATGGGAATGTAGTGGCTGGCGAGCAGAGAGACCTGCGGCGCCTGCTCGATCAAGGCGATGTCCAGACCATCGAGGCTGGTGCCGGACATCACGCCAAGGTAAAGGGCCATGGGTCAGCGCTTGTTCAACGCCAGCATGGTGGCCTTTTCCTGGTCCATGCGTGCGATGAGTGGCTGGCTGAGTTGCATGAAGCGCTGGCGTTCGGCCTTGGCGATCGGATCGGCCATCGGCAGTTTCTGGCCCAGCGGATCGACGTGTACGCCGTTGACCTGGAACTCGTAGTGCAGGTGCGGTCCGGTGGACAGGCCGGTGGTGCCGATGTAGCCGATGACCTGGCCCTGCTTGACGGAACCGCCGGTCTTCACGCCCTTGGCGAATCCCTGCATGTGTCCGTAGAGGGTCTGGTAGGTGTTGCCGTGCTGGATGATCACCGTGTTGCCGTAGCCGCCGCGACGACCGGCGAGCAGGACCTTGCCGTCACCGGCGGCCTTGATCGGCGTGCCGCGTGGCGCGGCATAGTCGACGCCCTTGTGGGCGCGGATCTTGTTCAGGATCGGGTGCTTGCGTCCGGCCGAGAAGCGCGAGCTGATGCGGGCGAAGTCCACCGGCGTGCGGATGAACGCCTTGCGCATGCTGTTGCCGTCGGCGGTGTAGTAGCTGGTGGTACCGGCCTTGTTGGTGTAGCGCACGGCACTGTAGGTCTTGCCGCGGTTGGTGAAGCGCGCGGAAAGGATGTTGCCGGTGCCGACCACCTTGCCGTCGACCACTTTCTGCTCGTAGATCACGTCGAATTCGTCGCCCTGGCGGATGTCCTGGGCGAAGTCGACGTCATAGCCGAAGATGTTGGCCATATCCATGGTCATGTTGTGCGACAGACCCGCGCGCTGGGCCGAGGCCGAAAGCGAGCTCTTGATCACGCCGTGCACGTAGGCGGAGCGGGTCACCGGCTTGGTCACTTCGCGGTTGAAGGCATAACCGTTGGCACTCTTGGTCAAGCGGATGGTTTCCAGATCGCTTACCTTGCTGTGCAGGCTGGCCAGCTGGCCGTCCTTGTCCAGTTCGATCTGCAGTACCTGGCCATGCTTGAGCTGACTGAACTGTTTCGCCTGCTTGTTGCTGGCCAGCACTTCATGCACCGCATTGGCGGGCAGGCCGAGCTTGGCGAACAGGGTCGACAGGGTATCGCCACGGGCAACGGTGACTTCGCGGTGACCGGGTTCCTTGGCAGGGGCTGCCTCGGCGACTTCCTCGGCCTTGGGGGCCGGCTCGGTCTTGGCGGTTTCTTCGCTCGGCGTCGTGGCGGTGTCGATCTGGGCGAATGGCGAGGCGCTGGACTCTTCCACGGCCAACGGCTGCTCGGGCTGGGCCTTGAGCTGCTCGGCAGGGGCTTCCAGCTCCAGATTCAGAGTGGTGCGTTTGGCTTCGACCTCGCTGGATGGGAACACCAGCAAGGCCAGGCTGAGTAAGGCGGCGATGCCGCTGGCGGCCAACAGGTGGCTCTTCGGATAAAGCGGGGGCGCTTTAGGCGGTGAGTTGGTCATGAGTGAGATGGCTTTGAAAAAGATGAAATGGAAAAGATGAATGACATGATGAAGATGAAATAACTGTATAAAATATAACCAAATCCCTTCCAAAGCAAGCGACGCAGACGTCAGCAGCCAGTCCGCGGGTCACATCCGGCCCGATCTTGTAATTGACGGCTGATCTTGTATGGTTGGGGCCCTTTAGAATCTGAGCCTGCGGGTCTGTTTATGAAGTCGGTTGAAGAGCAGCTAGCGCTGATCAAGCGTGGAGCGGAAGAGGTACTGGTCGAGTCCGAACTGGTCGAGAAACTCAAGCGCGGTCAGCCGCTGCGCATCAAGGCGGGTTTCGATCCCACTGCACCCGATCTGCACCTGGGGCACACGGTGCTGATCAACAAGTTGCGCCAGTTCCAGGATCTGGGGCATCAGGTCATCTTCCTGATCGGTGACTTCACTGGCATGATCGGCGACCCGAGCGGCAAGAGCGCCACCCGTCCTCCGCTGACCCGCGAGCAAGTGCTGGACAATGCCGAGACCTATAAACAGCAGGTTTTCAAGATTCTCGATCCGGCCAAGACCGAAGTGGCGTTCAACTCCACCTGGATGGACAAGCTGACTCCGGCCGACTTCATTCGCCTGGCCTCGCAGTACACCGTGGCGCGCATGCTCGAGCGCGACGACTTCGACAAGCGCTACACCAGCAACCAGCCGATCGCCATTCACGAGTTCCTCTATCCGCTGGTGCAGGGTTACGACTCCGTGGCGCTGAAGGCCGACGTCGAGCTGGGTGGTACTGACCAGAAGTTCAACCTGCTGATGGGGCGCGAGCTGCAGCGGGGTTATGGTCAGGAGGCTCAGAACATCGTGACCATGCCGCTGCTGGAAGGTCTCGACGGCGTGAAGAAGATGTCCAAGTCGCTGGGTAACTACGTGGGCATCCAGGAAGCGCCGGGCGTGATGTACAGCAAGCTGGTGTCGATCCCGGACACCTTGATGTGGCGTTACTTCGAGCTACTCAGTTTCCGTTCGCTGGAAGAGATCGATGGCTTCCGTGCCGAGGTCGCTGCCGGCGCCAACCCGCGTGACATCAAGATCAAGCTGGCGGAAGAGATTGTGGCTCGCTTCCATGGTGAAGAAGCGGCGGCCAACGCTCATCGTGCCGCGGGCAACCGCATGAAGGACGGCGAGCTGCCGGAAGACCTGCCGGAGATCGAAGTGGTCGCGTCGGAAGACATGCCGATCTCGGCCGTGCTGAACAAGGCGGGCCTGGTGAAGAACTCCGCGGCGGCTCGGGATCTGCTGGCTGCCGGTAGCGTGCGTGTCGATGGTGAGGTCGTCGATCGTGGTTTCGTCTTCGCTCTGGGTGAGACCCGTATCTGTCAGGCTGGCAAGAAGGCCTTTGCGCGGATCACGCTGAAGGCCGAGTAAGGAAAGGGCCCTCTATATATAGAGGTGTCAGTTCTGTTTCAGGGCTGTTTTGAAAAAAGTTTCAACTCAGCCCTTGACGCCCTGCTTTATCTCTCTATAATTCGCCCCACTTCCGGCGCAGTCGAAACGGAAAACTCCTTGAGAATCAATGAGTTGGATGTTTCAGGTAGTATCGGAAGTGCTTCGGTCGTAGACGAAGGCGGTTGAAAAAGGCAGTTGACAGCAGGTTGTAAAAAATAAACGCTTGACAGACTTAGAGGAAGGCGTAGAATGCGCGCCTCGGTTGAAGCGAAAGACTTCAGCCACCGCTCTTTAACAACTGAATCAAGCAATTCGTGTGGGTGCTTGTGATAATGGACTGATAGTCAGAAAGATTATCAGCAGAACGCTGGCGGCAGGCCTAACACATGCAAGTCGAGCGGATGAGAAGAGCTTGCTCTTCGAGTTAGCGGCGGACGGGTGAGTAATGCCTAGGAATCTGCCTGGTAGTGGGGGACAACGTTTCGAAAGGAACGCTAATACCGCATACGTCCTACGGGAGAAAGCAGGGGACCTTCGGGCCTTGCGCTATCAGATGAGCCTAGGTCGGATTAGCTAGTTGGTGAGGTAACGGCTCACCAAGGCGACGATCCGTAACTGGTCTGAGAGGATGATCAGTCACACTGGAACTGAGACACGGTCCAGACTCCTACGGGAGGCAGCAGTGGGGAATATTGGACAATGGGCGAAAGCCTGATCCAGCCATGCCGCGTGTGTGAAGAAGGTCTTCGGATTGTAAAGCACTTTAAGTTGGGAGGAAGGGCAGTAAGCTAATACCTTGCTGTTTTGACGTTACCGACAGAATAAGCACCGGCTAACTCTGTGCCAGCAGCCGCGGTAATACAGAGGGTGCAAGCGTTAATCGGAATTACTGGGCGTAAAGCGCGCGTAGGTGGTTCGTTAAGTTGGATGTGAAAGCCCCGGGCTCAACCTGGGAACTGCATCCAAAACTGGCGAGCTAGAGTAGGGCAGAGGGTGGTGGAATTTCCTGTGTAGCGGTGAAATGCGTAGATATAGGAAGGAACACCAGTGGCGAAGGCGACCACCTGGGCTCATACTGACACTGAGGTGCGAAAGCGTGGGGAGCAAACAGGATTAGATACCCTGGTAGTCCACGCCGTAAACGATGTCAACTAGCCGTTGGAATCCTTGAGATTTTAGTGGCGCAGCTAACGCATTAAGTTGACCGCCTGGGGAGTACGGCCGCAAGGTTAAAACTCAAATGAATTGACGGGGGCCCGCACAAGCGGTGGAGCATGTGGTTTAATTCGAAGCAACGCGAAGAACCTTACCAGGCCTTGACATGCAGAGAACTTTCCAGAGATGGATTGGTGCCTTCGGGAACTCTGACACAGGTGCTGCATGGCTGTCGTCAGCTCGTGTCGTGAGATGTTGGGTTAAGTCCCGTAACGAGCGCAACCCTTGTCCTTAGTTACCAGCACGTTAAGGTGGGCACTCTAAGGAGACTGCCGGTGACAAACCGGAGGAAGGTGGGGATGACGTCAAGTCATCATGGCCCTTACGGCCTGGGCTACACACGTGCTACAATGGTCGGTACAGAGGGTTGCCAAGCCGCGAGGTGGAGCTAATCTCACAAAACCGATCGTAGTCCGGATCGCAGTCTGCAACTCGACTGCGTGAAGTCGGAATCGCTAGTAATCGCGAATCAGAATGTCGCGGTGAATACGTTCCCGGGCCTTGTACACACCGCCCGTCACACCATGGGAGTGGGTTGCACCAGAAGTAGCTAGTCTAACCTTCGGGAGGACGGTTACCACGGTGTGATTCATGACTGGGGTGAAGTCGTAACAAGGTAGCCGTAGGGGAACCTGCGGCTGGATCACCTCCTTAATCGACGACATCAGCCGTATCATGAGCTCCCACACGAATTGCTTGATTCATTGAAGAAGACGGAAAAGCAGCTTATTGGGTCTGTAGCTCAGTTGGTTAGAGCGCACCCCTGATAAGGGTGAGGTCGGCAGTTCGAATCTGCCCAGACCCACCAATTAAGTTACACCGCCTCAGTCTGGGGCCATAGCTCAGCTGGGAGAGCGCCTGCCTTGCACGCAGGAGGTCAGCGGTTCGATCCCGCTTGGCTCCACCATAATCTGCATCCTGTTCAAAGCTTAGAAATGAGCATTCGCGTCGAATGTTGATTTCTAGTCTTTATTGACTGGTCCGTTCTTTAAAAATTTGGGTATGTGATAGAAATAGACTGAACGACACTTTCACTGGTGTTGATTCAGGCTAAGGTAAAATTTGTGAGCAACTCGTAAGAGTGTTGCAAATTTTCGGCGAATGTCGTCTTCACAGTATAACCAGATTGCTTGGGGTTATATGGTCAAGTGAAGAAGCGCATACGGTGGATGCCTTGGCAGTCAGAGGCGATGAAAGACGTGGTAGCCTGCGATAAGCTTCGGGGAGTCGGCAAACAGACTTTGATCCGGAGATCTCTGAATGGGGGAACCCACTCAGCACAAGCTGAGTATCTTGTACTGAATACATAGGTACACGAGGCGAACCAGGGGAACTGAAACATCTAAGTACCCTGAGGAAAAGAAATCAACCGAGATTCCCTTAGTAGTGGCGAGCGAACGGGGACTAGCCCTTAAGTTGATTTGAGATTAGTGAAAGGCTCTGGAAAGTGCCGCCATAGTGGGTGATAGCCCCGTACACGAAAATCTCTTGTCAATGAAATCGAGTAGGACGGAGCACGAGAAACTTTGTCTGAATATGGGGGGACCATCCTCCAAGGCTAAATACTACTGACTGACCGATAGTGAACCAGTACCGTGAGGGAAAGGCGAAAAGAACCCCGGAGAGGGGAGTGAAATAGAACCTGAAACCGTATGCGTACAAGCAGTGGGAGCCTACTTTGTTAGGTGACTGCGTACCTTTTGTATAATGGGTCAGCGACTTATATTCAGTGGCGAGCTTAACCGAATAGGGGAGGCGTAGCGAAAGCGAGTCTTAATAGGGCGTTTAGTCGCTGGGTATAGACCCGAAACCGGGCGATCTATCCATGGGCAGGTTGAAGGTTAGGTAACACTGACTGGAGGACCGAACCGACTACCGTTGAAAAGTTAGCGGATGACCTGTGGATCGGAGTGAAAGGCTAATCAAGCTCGGAGATAGCTGGTTCTCCTCGAAAGCTATTTAGGTAGCGCCTCATGTATCACTCCAGGGGGTAGAGCACTGTTTCGGCTAGGGGGTCATCCCGACTTACCAAACCGATGCAAACTCCGAATACCTGGAAGTGCCGAGCATGGGAGACACACGGCGGGTGCTAACGTCCGTCGTGAAAAGGGAAACAACCCAGACCGTCAGCTAAGGTCCCAAAGTCATGGTTAAGTGGGAAACGATGTGGGAAGGCTTAGACAGCTAGGAGGTTGGCTTAGAAGCAGCCACCCTTTAAAGAAAGCGTAATAGCTCACTAGTCGAGTCGGCCTGCGCGGAAGATGTAACGGGGCTCAAACCATGCACCGAAGCTACGGGTATCACTTAGGTGATGCGGTAGAGGAGCGTTCTGTAAGCCTGTGAAGGTGAGTTGAGAAGCTTGCTGGAGGTATCAGAAGTGCGAATGCTGACATGAGTAACGACAATGGGAGTGAAAAACTCCCACGCCGAAAGACCAAGGTTTCCTGCGCAACGTTAATCGACGCAGGGTTAGTCGGTCCCTAAGGCGAGGCTGAAAAGCGTAGTCGATGGAAAACAGGTTAATATTCCTGTACTTCCGGTTATTGCGATGGAGGGACGGAGAAGGCTAGGCCAGCTTGGCGTTGGTTGTCCAAGTTTAAGGTGGTAGGCTGGAATCTTAGGTAAATCCGGGATTTCAAGGCCGAGAGCTGATGACGAGTTGCCTTTAGGCGACGAAGTGGTTGATGCCATGCTTCCAAGAAAAGCTTCTAAGCTTCAGATAACCGGGAACCGTACCCCAAACCGACACAGGTGGTTGGGTAGAGAATACCAAGGCGCTTGAGAGAACTCGGGTGAAGGAACTAGGCAAAATGGCACCGTAACTTCGGGAGAAGGTGCGCCGGCGAGGGTGAAGGACTTGCTCCGTAAGCCCATGCCGGTCGAAGATACCAGGCCGCTGCGACTGTTTATTAAAAACACAGCACTCTGCAAACACGAAAGTGGACGTATAGGGTGTGACGCCTGCCCGGTGCCGGAAGGTTAATTGATGGGGTTAGCTAACGCGAAGCTCTTGATCGAAGCCCCGGTAAACGGCGGCCGTAACTATAACGGTCCTAAGGTAGCGAAATTCCTTGTCGGGTAAGTTCCGACCTGCACGAATGGCGTAACGATGGCGGCGCTGTCTCCACCCGAGACTCAGTGAAATTGAAATCGCTGTGAAGATGCAGTGTATCCGCGGCTAGACGGAAAGACCCCGTGAACCTTTACTATAGCTTTGCACTGGACTTTGAATTTGCTTGTGTAGGATAGGTGGGAGGCTTTGAAGCGTGGACGCCAGTTCGCGTGGAGCCATCCTTGAAATACCACCCTGGCAACTTTGAGGTTCTAACTCAGGTCCGTTATCCGGATCGAGGACAGTGTATGGTGGGTAGTTTGACTGGGGCGGTCTCCTCCTAAAGAGTAACGGAGGAGTACGAAGGTGCGCTCAGACCGGTCGGAAATCGGTCGTAGAGTATAAAGGCAAAAGCGCGCTTGACTGCGAGACAGACACGTCGAGCAGGTACGAAAGTAGGTCTTAGTGATCCGGTGGTTCTGTATGGAAGGGCCATCGCTCAACGGATAAAAGGTACTCCGGGGATAACAGGCTGATACCGCCCAAGAGTTCATATCGACGGCGGTGTTTGGCACCTCGATGTCGGCTCATCACATCCTGGGGCTGAAGCCGGTCCCAAGGGTATGGCTGTTCGCCATTTAAAGTGGTACGCGAGCTGGGTTTAGAACGTCGTGAGACAGTTCGGTCCCTATCTGCCGTGGACGTTTGAGATTTGAGAGGGGCTGCTCCTAGTACGAGAGGACCGGAGTGGACGAACCTCTGGTGTTCCGGTTGTCACGCCAGTGGCATTGCCGGGTAGCTATGTTCGGAAGAGATAACCGCTGAAAGCATCTAAGCGGGAAACTTGCCTCAAGATGAGATCTCACTGGAGCCTTGAGCTCCCTGAAGGGCCGTCGAAGACTACGACGTTGATAGGTTGGGTGTGTAAGCGCTGTGAGGCGTTGAGCTAACCAATACTAATTGCCCGTGAGGCTTGACCATATAACACCCAAGCAATTTGAGCGACGAGCCAGATTGCGGTGTGGTGAAGACGAAACGAACCGAAAGTTTGCGACTCACAAGACATCACATACCCGATTTGCTGTAGCGCCGAAAGGCGAGACGGCACACAGAATGAACTCAGTAGTGAAACGACGCATCGCCGATGGTAGTGTGGAGCTTCTCCATGTGAGAGTAGGTCATCGTCAAGATTCAATTCCGAAACCCCTATCTGCAAATGCAGGTAGGGGTTTTGTCTTTCATGGGCGAAATAAATCCATCGAGCGTATCTGGGGCAAATCGCAGACCGGTGCCTCTCTGATTTCTATGCAATCTCACCGGTCATGGCTATCATGCGTGCCTCATTATGTATCGAGATTGGCATGCTGAAGTTGTTAACGCTCCTCAAGGACGGTCGATTTCATTCTGGTGAAGCCTTGGGCGCAGCACTGGGGGTGAGCCGCAGTGCTGTCTGGAAGCAATTGCAGCTCCTTGAGTCGGAACTGAATCTAACGGTTTACAAGGTTCGTGGCCGCGGCTATCGGCTGGCCTCGCCCTTGATGCTGCTCGATGCGGAACAGATTTCCCGGTTGACCGCCAAAGCATCCTGGCCGGTGCTGATTCATGACGAAATCGACTCTACCAACGCCGAGGCTTTACGCTTGATCGCGAGCGGTCGGGCGGCGCCATTCCTGGTGTTGGCCGAACGCCAAAGTGCTGGGCGTGGGCGCCGCGGTCGCGCCTGGTTGAGTCCGTTTGCGCAGAATCTCTATTACAGCCTGGTGCTGCGGGTAGAAGGTGGCATGCGCCAGCTCGAAGGGCTCAGCCTGGTAGTGGGCTTGGCGGTTCGGCAGACGTTGCTTTCCCTCGGTGTCGCCGGCGCTGGGCTGAAATGGCCAAACGATGTACTTGTGGAAAATCGCAAGGTGGCGGGGATTCTCCTGGAGTTGGTTGGTGATCCGGCGGATGTCTGCCATGTCGTGCTCGGTATCGGGATCAACGTCAATATGCAGGAGGCCGATATCGATCAGGCCTGGACTTCGCTCGCCCTTGAGTGTGGGCGGTTGGTCGACCGAAATCAGCTTGCGGCTCTGCTTAGCGATAATATGCAGGCCTATCTGGCTCGTCATCACGAGCATGGCTTTGCCGGCCTGCAGGGGGAGTGGGAAGACGCTCATCTTTGGCAGGGCCGGGCTGTTTCGCTGATTGCCGGCTCCAATAGCATTAATGGTACGGTTCTGGGCGTCGATCGTCAGGGCGCCTTGCGACTTGAGGTTGATGGGGTTGAAAAGAGCTTCAGTGGTGGAGAGCTCAGCTTGAGGTTGCGCGATGATTCTTGAGCTCGATTGTGGGAACAGCTTTATCAAGTGGCGGGTTATCCGGCGTGCCGATGCCGTAGTCATGGCCGGGGGGGTTGTCGACTCGGATAAGGCGTTGCTGCTTGCGGTGGGGGCGACTGGGCTTTCTCCGCGCTTCTGTCGGTTGGTGAGCGTTCGTAGCGAAGAAGAAACCAGTGTGCTGGTAGAGGCGCTTGTTGCTTCCTTTGCACTCTCGGTTCGAAAGGCTGGCCCTGCACGGGAACTTGCGGGTGTTCGGAATGGCTATGAAGACTATGAGCGACTAGGGCTGGATCGGTGGCTGGCTTTGTTGGGTGGTTATCATCTGGCGAAGAGGGCGTGCGTTGTCATCGATCTCGGTACGGCGGTCACCTCCGATTTCGTGAGTGCGAGTGGTGAGCATCTCGGTGGCTTCATCTGTCCTGGAATGCCTCTGATGCGTAATCAGTTACGCACGCATACACGGCGAATTCGTTACGACGACGCATCTGCCGAGCAGGCGCTGACGAGCCTGGCGCCCGGGCGTGCGACGGTGGAGGCGGTGGAGCGTGGTTGCATGCTGATGCTGCAAGGATTCGTCCTGACCCAGCTCGAGCAGGCGCGTGCGCAGTGGGGCGAGGAGTTCACCTTGTTCGTTACGGGTGGTGATGCTTCGCTGGTGAACAAGGTGGTGCCATTGGCTCGCGTTGTTCCTGATCTGGTATTCGTTGGGCTCGCCATCGCTTGTCCATTGGACTGAGGTGCATATGCGTTGGTTGTTTCTTCTGCTACTGGTCCTGAATGTCTTCTATTACGTATGGCACCAGCAGGAGGCTCCACTCAAGGCCAAGGAGGTGGAGTCTCTGTCTCTGTACAAGGGCAGCCAGCAGGACATTCGCCTGCTGAGTGAGGCTCGAGAGGCAAAGTCCGAGAAGGATTGTCTGTACCTGGGAGGGTTGGCGACGCCCGAAGTGCTTGAAGCCTTGCGGCAACGCCTGATCAGCCTGGATATCGCCTCCAGAAAGGTCGTCGGCAAGGTGGCGGACAACCCGGGTTGGTGGCTGCAGATCAGGCCTGAAAGCCGGCATTTGCTGGACGAAACCCTGGTCAGCAGTCTTTCCCGTGATTTCAATGACTTAAAGAGTAAAATAATGCAGTGCGAGGGTATTGCAACGGTCGAATAGTTTGCATAGAATGGCGCCCGCTTCACAGGGATAACCACTAAGTGGCTGAACTGAGAAGCTGCTGTCAAAGAAGCTAACCTCAAGATTTTAAAGAGAAAAAGCTTGACAGCGGGACGGCAAGGATAGAGAATGCCGACCAAGCTCAGGAGGGGTTCCCGAGCGGCCAAAGGGATCAGACTGTAAATCTGACGTCTACGACTTCGAAGGTTCGAATCCTTCCCCCTCCACCAGTTTAGCGAGAGCTGCAAGCTCCGCGGGTATAGTTTAGTGGTAGAACCTCAGCCTTCCAAGCTGATGATGCGGGTTCGATTCCCGCTACCCGCTCCAGATTGCGGCTGTTGCAAAATGTGTTTCGCTCTTGTAGCTCAGTTGGTAGAGCACACCCTTGGTAAGGGTGAGGTCAGCGGTTCAAATCCGCTCAAGAGCTCCATATAACAAGGCAGATATGAAAATATCTGCCTTTGTTTTAATGGGTGTCATGGCTTAATTCTTCTGTTGGAGGATCGTATCGATGGCTAAGGAAAAGTTTGAACGTAACAAGCCGCACGTTAACGTCGGCACCATTGGTCACGTCGACCATGGCAAGACTACGTTGACTGCAGCGCTGACTCGCGTCTGCTCCGAGGTTTTCGGTTCGGCTCGTGTTGACTTCGACAAGATCGACTCGGCTCCAGAAGAGAAGGCTCGTGGTATCACCATCAACACCGCTCACGTGGAGTACGACTCGAACGTGCGTCACTACGCGCACGTTGACTGCCCAGGCCACGCCGACTACGGCGCGATCCTGGTTTGCTCGGCCGCCGATGGTCCGATGCCACAAACCCGTGAGCACATCCTGCTGTCCCGTCAGGTAGGCGTACCGTACATCGTTGTCTTCCTGAACAAGGCTGACATGGTTGACGACGCAGAGTTGCTGGAGCTGGTCGAGATGGAAGTTCGCGACCTGCTGAGCACCTACGACTTCCCAGGCGATGACACCCCGATCATCGTTGGTTCGGCTCTGATGGCCCTGAACGGCCAGGACGACAACGAACTGGGCACCACCGCTGTCAAGAAGCTGGTTGAGCACCTACGACTTCCCAGGCGATGACACCCCGATCATCGTTGGTTCGGCTCTGATGGCCCTGAACGGCCAGGACGACAACGAACTGGGCACCACCGCTGTCAAGAAGCTGGTTGAAACCCTGGACAGCTACATCCCAGAGCCAGAGCGT